>JBAZBZ010000027.1 GCA_041671145.1 Bacteroidales bacterium
CCGTGGAGCACTTGTAAGAGTTGCTTTAGTGGGTTATACAAATGTTGGAAAATCAACAATAATGAATCTTTTAAGCAAGTCGGATGTGTTTGCCGAAAATAAACTGTTTGCAACACTCGACACTACTGTGAGAAAAGTTGTTATTGAAAGTATTCCTTTTCTATTGAGCGATACCGTGGGATTTATCAGAAAACTTCCGCATGATTTAATCGAATCGTTCAAATCAACACTCGATGAAGTGCGCGAAGCCGATGTTTTAATTCATGTTGTTGATATTTCACATGCTTGTTTTGAAGACCAGATAAATATTGTTAAGCAAACTCTTATTGATATTAATGTTGTTAACAAACCCACACTATTAGTGTTTAATAAAATTGATGTTTTTGAAAATTCCGCTAAAGATTTTGATTATACTGATGGTTCGGAAATATTGACAATAGAAGAATTAAACAAAACATGGATGGCAAAAGAAAATATTCCCTGCATTTTTATTTCTGCAAAAAACAAAACAAATATTGATACACTGAAAAAAATTCTTCTGAAAACTGTGAGTGAGGTTCATTATAAACGTTATCCGAACTCCTTTTTGATTAATAATGAAAACGCCACAAATTCACAGATTTAAAAAAAAATAATTTTAATTTTAAAAAATCTGTGAATCTATGGCAAATTTGTTTTTCGCTTATTTAAAAGCAATTTGTTTTGTATCGGCGGTAATCACCTTTTTATAAAAATCAGCAAATTCTTTTATTTCGGAAAGTTGAATGTTATCTTTTTTATATTTTAACTCCCTTTTTGCTGTGATTTTATTTTTTACTATTGTAAAAGTAAGGGTATAATCTGCCACTGCACAGGAATATTTTATTGTTTTTGGAATTTCTGCGAGCAACTTAGCCGGAAGAATAGTGATAACAAGCGTTTCGACATTTGAATCAGAACGATATGAGCCAGAAATGTCTATAGGATATTTTCTTTCCTGATTGAAAATAAAATCTTTTGCATCGGTTTTCATTGCCCATGGTAAGATGAATAAAGATAGTCCGCTTACTTTTGTTACAGCACCCGAAGCAGTATAATTATACTTGTATACCACTGAATCTGTTCTATCGTCGAGGTGTTTAAATTCAAGAGAATTAATTTTCACATTAGGATATTCGCCTGTAAGTGACTCAAGCATATTTTTCTCCTGTTCTTTTTTTCCGAGGTCGCGATATGAACTTCTCATTTCCGCAGCAAAAACGCCCGTTTTAAAATTTGTTTTATTTATTACAAGATTTTCATCTTCAACATTAACAGTTCCTGTGCGCGATATTATATTTAATTTTCTTGTAGGTGGATTAAGATAAAAAGGATTTATTGCAATTTTTTCTTTTTCATTTTTTATTTCAAGAGCATACGATTCAATAAGATTTCCATAAAAGCTATTGAACGGAAGATAATCAGAAGTCAGCTCAATGAAATAATCTTTTCCGTCAATAATAACTTTTGCGATACAATGATTGAAAGCAACAGAAGGCAGTAATAAATCTTTTTTCCCGTTATCTCTTGTATCAATCAAAACCCATTCGGCACTAACGCCTATTTCTTTGCACATTGCAATGAACAAAGTCGAAACATCCTTGCAGTCACCAAGTTTTGTATTGAGGACTTTTGATGCTTTTTGCGGAATAAAATTGCTTTGTAAAAATGACACCGAGCTGTATCTGACATTTTTTACAATGTAATTATAAATTTCTTTCACTTTAGCCATAGTTGAAAGGTTTTTCTTGTCTTCGAACAAAGAAGCAACTGTTTCTTTAACTTCAAAATCGGATTTTGCCTTGGTTGAAGCAAGGTCGTAGTACCAGTTGGAAATATATGTCCAATCAGGAAAAGATGACAAGTGTAAAATATTTGCATAATCATCAAATTCAGGCATTTTATCTTCATTTTTAATACTCGGCTGATTTGTTTTTTCCCATACATACAAATCAAAATCTTTATCTTTCTTAATTTGAGGAGTTATTTCTTCCTGACTGAATTTTGAAGCAAATTTTATTTCGGGTGAAATCAGCAAACTATACTTTGTTTTCAAATAAGGATACGCATGGCTGAAATAACATTTGTCGGAAAAATAAGGAGCTAATTTTCCGACATAATAATTTTCAATTTTATAAGTAATATGAATGGCATCGCCAACCTCAAGTGAAGTAAAAACAATTTTATTATCATCGGTTTCCGCAGCAATTTTACTTCCGCTGGGTTTTATCACTTCGGCTTTTTCGATTAAAAGCCGTTGCATATAATAATAAGATATTGAATAGTTTTTCCATGTATCAATACCCTGTGCATTCAAAACCTTAATTAAAAGTATATGTTTTTCTTCTGAAGCGCCACCACTATAAACAATTTTTTGCGTTTCATCCAAAAGTACAATACTATTATCTTCGGGATATTCAGTAGCTTTTGGAGAACTTTTAAAAATCGAATAAACATCCGGCTGAACAAAATAATCGTAAGGGTCTTTTTTATCTTCGAGCTTTATAAGTTTTTTTCTATTCTCGTATTGATTAGGAGAAAATGTGATGGATTTTTTATATGCATCTATTGCATCTTTCTTTTTGGATTGATTTTCATAAGCGGAAGCTAATTTACCCCAATATATGCCAATGTATGGAGCTAATTCTAATGCTTTTTTATACCAGTTTTCAGCTTCAGAATATTTTTGCAACTGAAAATAAACATCTCCGATTTGCTTGGGATATTCAGCTTCACCAGGATTCAATTCTATAAGTTCTTTAAAAGCGGCAAATCCGTTTGTAATATCTCCGATATGAAAATAATCATCGATAATGGTCGCCAGATTAGATGTGTTATAATGATTACCCGAATATTTTTTCATTACTTTAATTGCTTCCCTGTAATCTTTATTTACTTCCACTTCAATTGAATGTTTCAACTCAACAAAACCCGCTTCTTCAGGATATTTTTTATAAGCATCTTCAGCTAATTTTATAAGTTCTTCTTGTTTTTTATTTTTTGCAGCAAGCTCAATTCTCTTAGATATTGTTGCTTCCCTTACGCCATAAAGATTTTCTATCTGGTTAAGTTTTTCTTCTGCCGCTTTATAATCTTCTTTATCTACATTTTCCCTATATAAACTATTCAGGGAAAAAAGACTTGTTGCGTCATTGTCTTTCAGCCATTCGAGTGCCGCAGTATAATCGGTATTATTTTTTTCACTGTAATAAACATTAAGCAAATCATAATATATGTAACTGCATTTAGGTGCTATTTTCTGAGCTTTCAGCAATACCTTTCTGGCTTCATAAGTTTTCTGATTTCTAAGATAAGTTTTTGCAAGCAATAAATAATTTAGCATTTTATCCGGATTTTTTTCTATTTCTTTTATAAAAAAATCTTCGGCAAAATTTGGAATATACGTTGATTTATATGTATTATCGGCAGTGTACTCACGTGGAGATTTTGAATATAATAAATTAGAAATAGGTCTGCCTTTAGCATCTGTAATTCTCATCATAAAATTTGAAGCACCAATTTCGCTTTCGCCAATCTGGAGCAGAATGCGGTTATATCCTTTTTTGAGTTTAATTGAGGCAATGTATGTATCAAGGTCATTATTTCTTTCTTCCGGTTCGGAATAAACAAGATTATCATTAACCCATGCTTTCAATGAACCCGATGTTCCTATTCTAAGCTGCACATCTTGGTCGGAAGGGCTGTTAACAAATGTTTGTGCATAAATTATTGCATTGTGATAATAAAAATGATAAGTAAGATACATCCATTTATTTCTTTTGTTTGCGGGCATATCAAACCAATATACATTTGCTCCGTATCTGTTAACGAAAGGATGTTTGGTATCAACATATTTTATTGGTTCGTAGTTTTTATCAAAACCGCTTCCTGAAATATTTTCAAACTCACCTACAATCTGCCATGTAGAATTTGCACCAAGCTTTTCATATTCTTTTTCCGCTCTCTTTAAATCCTTTATTGCTTCATAATGGTCGCCGAGAGAAGAATTTGCCATTGCCTGAATCGTTCCTTCAGCTTTTGTATCTGCAATAATTTTATTCAGGAGTTCAAGTTGCTCACTTGTTTTTTTGGCGCCTTCAAAAATACAGCCACTGCTCCACAGCGCATATATGTACGGATATGGGTTATCGGAAGCATTAAAGAAATTCATGAATTCTTTGAACGATTCTTTATTTGTTTTATCTATATTCGATAACATTGATAAAACTAACGATGCTTCGGCTTTTATTTTCTTATCGGAAGAAGCGGCTGCCTGAGTAAAATACTCTCTTGCTTTTTTGGTATCGTTGTTGTAAAAACTATCCCACCCTTTTTCGAGCGGAGTTTGTGCTGAAATCGAACAAACACACATAAGTGTAGCTGCAAAGAATAACAAAATATTTTTTTTCATTTTGATGAATTTTTAAGTATTTGCAAATTTAAAAAAAAAATTTCAGCGTAAAAAAATCAGATGCAGATTGTTGCAAAATTAATTTATTGATAAAGGTAAGGTATAAAATATTTAGGATAATTTAAAATTATCAAAAATCCAAACTCAATGATAAATAAAATATTTTCGGTTGAATAATTCCGTTTCTAATTCCCCATGCCCAGTCGGCTCTAACAAAGTATCCGAGCAGGCGGCTTCTTAATCCGAACCCTACTCCTTCGACAATTGGATTTTCTTTATTTTCAATGACAATGTTAAAAGGATATTTATTTATTTCTTCAGTAAACAAAGTATTATCATCAGAATAAGGGTTCCATCCTATCCACGCAGCGCCTATATCACCAAATCCAACAATTTGAAAATTTGAAAAGAAATCTGATTTTATCGGGCGATTGATTAAGCATTTGAATACAGGGAAACGAAGTTCACTGTTAATAAGAGCAAAGCTATTTCCGTTACGGACATTTACTTTAAATCCTCTCATATTTGTGGCTCTTCCCATGTAGGCATAATTCTGGTCGGAATGGATAGGAGCCATATTGTCAAATTTTGGATTAAGCGAGTTATCAACTCCACCCATATAAAATAGTATTCTCTGGTCGCCGAAAGAAGTGCAGCCGGCAAATCTGTTTGCCCAGATGAATGTTTTGAATAACTTCTGATAATGCCTGAAATCAATTCCGAGCGAAAACATATTTGTTTTCTTTTCATCAAGCACTTTATAATATTCACCAAATATTTTAAACCGTAATCCGTAATAAATATTTAATGCCTTGTTTTTTGTATTGTCGAAAATATATTCAATTTTCAGTCCGCCAAGTGTGGTATATTGATTGGGTTCTTTTAAAATCAGAACATTTAAAGAATCGTCTGATGTCATAGTTGATTTTAAAACAGCTCTTATATTTCCAACGTTTATTGTTCCTCTCACACATGATATTTCTGAAAAAGGGTATTTTAAAATATAAAAACCTTCATTAATATATAATTTTACTGGTAAGGTTTGAAAGTTTGCAGGTATTGTTTGACGGTGTAAAATAAATTGCTCATCACATCGTCTTTTTAGGTTTTCATAACTCAATAAATATTCGCTCGAATTAAAAATTGGAGGTATTGCCGCGCCTACTATTCTGTAATCTTCGAGCAAGTCGGTTACTCCAAGCATTAAAAGAGCATTAAAGCCGGGAAATTTATGATTACCATTATCCATTGGCTCGTATGAATCATTCAGATAGGCAAAATTCAACTGATATACAAGTTTGTTTATGTTGTATGCTACATCATAGTTTCTTTGCTTTGGTATAAATGTATAAACCGAATCTTTTTTTGTTTTATCAACAGTACTATCTCCTTGAGAAGTATTTTTTTCTTTACTTTCGTCAACTTCATTTCCAA
This sequence comes from Bacteroidales bacterium, assembly GCA_041671145.1. Taxonomy (NCBI): domain Bacteria; kingdom Pseudomonadati; phylum Bacteroidota; class Bacteroidia; order Bacteroidales; species Bacteroidales bacterium. The sequence goes on from JBAZBZ010000027.1 coordinate 5,864, forward strand.
ACTTATAATCGTTAATATTAATTTTAAAAGTATCGGGTGCATTGTTTTTAGGAGTTAACATTACATTGGATGTTTTCTTTTTTTTCTTTTTTACTCTTTCAATTGTATTTTTATCGGAGTTGTCGGGACTTTTAGAAAGAGTACTTTCTTTTATCAAATCATCTTTATAATAAGTATTCAAAAGTTTTTGCGGCAATATACTGTCTGATGAAACAAGCGGAATAGAATAAAGCGAATACTTTCCGTTTGCAAAAATAATTTCCGTTGATTTTTTTTGTTTCAGGTTAATTTCAAATTCACGTATATTTCTGGAATAATTTGTAATTGGAAATGAAGTTATATTATATCTGTAATGAGCTACAGTATCAACAAAACTTATGATACTGTCAATATGTGCCAAATATTTATTATATATTCCGTTTTCGCTGCTTATATAACAATAGTTTTTCTTATCATATTCCATAGGAAATATTTCATCGGTAAGAGGAGTATTGGTAAGTCGTTTTAGTATGTTCGATTTTGATGAATAATTATAAATAAAAACATCCTTATTTTTTTGTGGTTTTATATTTTTTTCATCATAACGTATTGTATCGCTGTTTCTGTTCGAGCTGAATAATATTTCTTTTGAATTATTTGCAAAATGTGGATAAAGGTCGTCATATCCGTCATTTGTTATTTGTTCAAAAACGTGAGCTATATTGTTATATACAAAGATGTCAGATTGTCCGTTCTGGATTCCCGACAAAACGAAAGTTTTTCCATCATCAGAATAATCAAAGCTCAATACTTTTTCAATGTTCATCAATCTTATGTATGTTTTTTGCCTGTCTGAAATTGTATATTGCATCAAAAAAAGTTTTCCTTTTTTTTCCATAATAATTGAAAACAACTCAGATGTTGGATGCCATGCGAGAATAGGATATGAAAAATCGTTTTTGAAATCGAGTTTGAAACCGGATTTTAAAATCTTTTTTCTTTTTTTTGTATCAAAATTATAAAGCCAAACTCTATTTTTTCCGAGTTCATTTGTAACATAAATTGCATATTTCCCATCGGGACTGATTTTGAATTGCTCAAAAACAACATCTTTTTTCCCTTTCTTAAAAAGTTCTTCATCTTTTGGCAATGTTCTTTCTTTATCCTGAAAATAATATCTGCTGTCGTAATAATTGAGCCAGTCCTTTGCTAAATTTTTCAATGATACTCCGAGTACGAAAAGAAATCCGTTTTCAATGCTTCTGCTTATTCTTGTCATGTATAAAATATTCGAAAGAACATTTACTCCGTACCTGTCGGCAATAAATTTCCAAATTGAATGTCCTGCATAAGTGGCATCACCACCTGAGAGATTGTTGAATTTTTCAAATTTCTTTGATAAAATTCCGTCTCTTACAATATTATCAATTTCTTCATCCCAGCCAACAGCAATATACGAAACAAGCCCGTTTATATACCAATCGGGAATTGCCATAAGTGTAGAGTTTTTAATATTGCTCCCCACATTATCGCCGAAAATCATTTCATTGACAATAACTTCTGCAATTCCGGCTCTTATCTGCTGTTGAAGCTTTTTGTGGTCGCCTTCAAAATACAGCAAAACCTTATTACCTGCAATGTACGTTATTCCACCCGTGTTATATTGCTCTTCACTTATGAAACCTATATTACTTTGTTTGAAATCGGTGTATTTATTGAAAACTATGAATTGTATTTTTTTATCTTTATCAAGTTTGTAATCAAACATTTTTTCAACTTCTTCAAGTTCGGTGTTTGCGGTTTTTGCAGTAAATAATGCCAGATTTTTCCCTTCTTGATAAAAATAAACTTCAAACCTGTCGTAACGATAGTATGTCCAGAAATATTGATTATACTGAACTTTGCTCTTGCCAAAGTTTTGCTGCGAGCCGTTGGAAAATTGTGCTCTTGAAGAAAATGAAAAAATAAAAAATATAAAAAAAAGAATTATTGCAAGTTTTGCAATTAAAAAATTTAATATTTCATTTTTCCTAATTGACATTATGTTAAGTATAAAACGTGCTAATTTACGAAATATTTTTAAAGAAATAAAAATTATATTGGTTGGCAATATAAAAAATACTCCCACAAATTTTCCAAATAAAAAAATAATAAAAATGCCACGAAGACACGAAGACACAAAGAAATCACAAATAAAAACTTTTTTAACTTTGCGACTCAGCGCCTTAGCGGCAAAAATATGTGGTGCTCGGCATTTATCAAAATATATAAAAATACTTGTTTATTCCCGAAGTTTTAATAATTTTGCAGTCCTTTTTTAAAATATTTAATACATAAAATATATGAAGATTTATCAGACAAACGAAATAAAGAACATTGCTTTGATAGGAAGCACACGGTCGGGAAAGACCACCCTCGGAGAAGCAATCACATTTGAAAGCGGCTTAATCAACAGAAGAGGAGTAGTTGAAGACAAAAATACCGTTTCGGATTATAAGGAAATAGAACTGGAACGACAGAGTTCTGTTTTTTCGTCAATACTTTACGCTGAAAAAGATGAACATAAAATAAATATAATTGATACTCCCGGTATTGATGATTTTCTTGGCGAAGTGGTGTCGGCACTTAGAGTTTCTGATACGGCAGTGATGGTGCTAAATGCACAAAACGGTATTGAAGTCGGAACGGAAATAGTATGGAGACACACAAATAAAGAGCATATTCCTGTTATTATTGCAGTAAACCAACTTGACCATGAAAAAGCCAATTTTGAAGAAACTATAAGACAAGCCATTTCACAATTCGGCTCAAAAGTTACTTTGTTCCAATACCCAATAAATACCGGAATAGGATTTAATGCGGTTATTGATATTTTAAAAATGCAAATGCTCAAATTTTCGGGTGATGGCAAAGTTGAATATACTGCAATACCCGAAAATGAAAAATCAAAAGCCGAAGAACTGCGCAATAAACTTGTTGAAACTGCAGCAGAAAGCGAAGAAGTATTGATGGAAAAGTTTTTTGAAAATGGCACTCTCACCGAAGAAGAATTAAAAAAAGGAATTAAAAAAGGAATTATCAGCAGAAATATTTTACCTGTATTTTGCATAAGTTCAAAACACAATATGGGTGTATCGCGATTACTTGAATTTATTGCAGCAGCAGTTCCTTCTCCTGATGAAATGTCTCCGATGAAAACAACCGATGGCAAAGATGTTATTTGCAAAGCAGATGGTGTGCCACAACTGTATGTTTTTAAAACAACCATTGAACAGCACCTTGGTGAAGTTTCATACTTTAAAGTTGCATCGGGAACAATTTCCGAAGGAATGGATATGGTAAATGTTCAAACAAGTTCCAAAGAAAGAATTTCGCAGATATTTGTAATGTCCGGGAAAAACCGCACAAAGGTTGAAAAAGCAGTTGCCGGCGACATTGTCGCCACAATAAAACTTAAAGATACAAATACAAACAATACACTCAATTCACCCAAAAGCAATTCGGAACCTATTGAGTCGACTGCATATCCCGAACCACGATACCGCGCAGCAATAAGAGCAAAAAGTGCAGCCGATGATGAAAAGCTTGGTACAATACTAAAAGCCATACATGATGAAGACCCGACTTTAATTATTGAGCAATCTGTAGAATTAAAACAAATGATAGTACATGGTCAGGGCGAACTGCATCTTAATGCCGCAAAATGGCTTATTGAAAACATAAATAAAATAGAAATAGAATATTTTACACCTAAAATTCCATATAGGGAAACCATTACCAAATCAGCAAAATCAATGTACCGCCATAAAAAGCAATCTGGTGGTGCCGGACAGTTTGCTGAGGTATATATGATGATTGAGCCATATTTTGAAGGAAAAACCGACCAGAAGGAATTTCCTATCAGAGGCAGGGAAGAAATAAACCTCAGTTGGGGCGGAAAGCTCATGTTTCATAATTGCATTGTTGGTGGTGCTATTGACGCAAGATTTTTGCCTTCAATTTTAAAGGGTATTATGGAAAAAATTGAAGAAGGACCGCTTACCGGCTCTTATGCACGCGATATTGTTGTGAGCGTATATGACGGTAAAATGCACCCTGTTGATTCAAACGACATATCATTCAAACTTGCCGGAAGAAATGCTTTCAAAGAAGCTTTCAAAAATGCAGGACCTAAGATTCTTGAACCCATATACGATGTTGAAGTTATTGTTCCCAGCGACAGAATGGGAGATGTGATGACCGACCTACAAGGCAGAAGAGCAATAGTAATGGGAATGGATGGCGAAGGAAATTATCAGAAAATTAAAGTAAGAGCTCCTCTTGCTGAATTAAACAAATATTCCACAACTTTAAGTTCGCTTACAAGCGGCAGGGCAACATATACATTAAAATTTGCCGACTATCAGCAAGTACCGGGCGAAATTCAAGACCAACTTCTAAAAACTTATGAAGCAGAACAGAAAGAAGAAACTGAATAAAAAAATAGTTTGAAGTTTAAGGTTTAAAGTTTTGCCAAAAACTTGGCTGGATTGCAAATTGATTCGCATAATTTAAAACAACTAATCGAATAACTTTAAACTTTAGACTTTAAACTATTTTATAAATTTTTTTCATATTCTTCATCAACAAGGAGGTTTGCTTTTTTTGAAGCTTTTACAGCAAGTTCATCGCAGCAATTATTTTCGATATTGCTTGCATGACCTTTAATCCAGATAAATTTAACATTATGTTTTTCGTAAACTTCAAGAAATCGTCGCCAGAGGTCTTCATTCTTTTTTTTCTTAAAGCTTTTCTTTTCCCATTCAAAAAGCCAGCCTTTTTCAACCGATTCGACAACATATTTTGAATCGGAATAAATTTTTACATTTGAGTTTTCGATTTTCAAAGCTTCTAATCCGACAATAACGGCAAGCAATTCCATACGATTGTTTGTAGTCAACCTAAAACCTTCGGAAAGTTCTTTTCTGAATTTTCCCGATTTCAATACAACACCATAGCCGCCTCTGCCGGGGTTTCCGGATGCCGCACCATCGGTATAAATAATTATTTCGGGCATAAAAAACAGCTATTGGATTAAACCCGCATCAAACTCTGCAAGGGGTCGAAACCCTTGCAGGGTTTGATGCAAATATATTTTCAAAAAAAATGCAAGAAAATTATTACTTTAATGTCAAAACCTTGTACTTGTATTTTGTAAAAATAGAAAAAATGAATAATCTAACAAATCTTATTTTAAGTTTATTGATAATTGTGCAAACCAAAAACATATTTTTTATAAAAATGATTTTAGAATTCTTAAACTAAATCCTAAATACATTTTATACTTTTGAAAAAAATAATTTTTCAATTTTTTAATCTTTATTTTTTTAATCTTTTAATTTTTTATTTTAAATGTTTTCAAATCACATCGGAGAATTTATAGCACTGCTCACAGCAATCTGCTGGACTTTTACGGCTCTTGCTTTCGAATCTGCCGGCAAAAAAGTGGGTTCTTTGCCTGTAAATATCATCCGTTTGAGTATTGCATTCTTTTTACTCAGTATTTATACATATTTGTCAAGGGGGTTATTTTTCCCTTCCGATGCCGGTTTACATTTATGGTTATGGTTGTCGTTATCGGGTTTTATAGGTTTTGTAATTGGCGATTTGTTTCTCTTCAGGTCTTACTTAATAATTGGAGCAAGAATTTCAATGTTGGTAATGAGCTTGGTTCCGCCTCTCACAGCTCTTATCGGTTGGATATTGATGGGCGAAATTCTTTCAACAAAAAGTTCTTTGGGAATGCTTGTTACTATAAGCGGAGTAACAATAGTAATTCTTCAAAAGAAAAAAAATACGGAAGGTAATAATTCGAAAATGAAAATTTCATATCCTCTTAAAGGATTATTGTTTGCATTTGGTGGTGCTTTAGGTCAGGCAATAGGTCTGGTTTTAAGCAAATACGGAATGGGCAATTACAACGCTTTTGCAGCAACTCAGATAAGAGTTATAACCGGAATAATCGGCTTCATTGTGATTGTAACATTGCTTAAACGCTGGGTTAATATTAAAAATGCAATTAAAAACAAAGAGGGAATGTTAAGAATTTTTATAGGTTCAATATTCGGTCCTTTTCTTGGTGTTTCGTTTTCCCTGCTCGCTGTTCAATATACTACAACAGGCGTTGCTTCTACAATCATGGCTATTGTTCCAGTGTTGATTATTGTTCCATCGGTTTTAATTTTTAAAGAAAAACCCACATGGAAAGAAATACTCGGAGCATTTATAGCTGTTAGTGGTGTTGGGGTTTTGTTTTTGTAAACTATTTCCTTTCCAAATAAAAATTATTCTCATTTTGTAAATAAAAAATTTTATCTAATTTCGCCGTCAATTTAATTTTTTAAATAAAAATCTATTATTATGCTCAAATTCTTAAAAATCTTACTACCTGTTTTGCTCGTTTGCTTTTTCTGTAAAGTTAATGCACAGCAGAAAACGCCTCATAAAAGCAACCTCAGTGAAAACAAAATTAATTTTACGGAATACGACTTGCCGAACGGACTGCATGTAATACTGCACCAGGATAATTCCACGCCTGTTGTTGCCGTTACAATTTCTTATCATGTAGGTTCAAAAAATGAAAAGCCCGACAGAACAGGATTTGCTCATTTTTTTGAACATCTTATGTTCGAGGGTTCACCAAATATCAAAAGAGGTGAATTTTATAAAATAGTTCAAAATGCAGGAGGAAACAATAATGCGAATACAACTCAAGACAGGACTTTTTATTATGAAATGTTGCCATCGAATCAGCTTGAACTCGGATTATGGCTCGAATCAGAACGACTTTTTCATCTCAGAATTGACTCGACGGGTGTTGAAACACAAAGAAATGTTATAAAGGAAGAACGCAAACAAAGATTTGACAACACTCCTTATGGCACAATCCTTGAACAAACTTTTTCTCATGCATATAAAGTTCATCCTTACCGATGGACTCCGATTGGTTCTGTTCAGTATATTGACATGGCAAAGGTTGAAGAATTCAAGGAATTTCACGATACTTATTATGTTCCGCAGAATGCAACTATTTCAATAGCCGGAGATATTGATATAAATAAAACAAAAGAAATGGTAAAAAATTATTTCGGCAATATTCCAAAAGGAGTTAAGAAAATTGAGCGTCCCAAAGAAATTGAACCGCCGCAGGCAAAAGAAGTAAGAGATACAATTTATGATAATATTCAGATTCCTGCAATTATAATGGCTTATCATATACCTGCACAAGGCACGAAAGATTACTATGCTTTGAGCATGCTTACAACTCTTATTTCCGATGGAGAAAGTTCACGTTTATATAAATCCATAGTCGATAAGCAGCAAAAAGCAATACAGGTTGCTGCTTTTCCGTTCGCACTTGAAGACCCGGGGTTGTTTCTTGTTTTCGGTCTTCCCAATATGGGCGTGGCTCTCGAAGAACTCGAAAAATCAATTGAGGCCGAAATCTCGAAAGTAAAAACTGAAACATTAAACGAAAATGAATATCAGAAATTAAAAAATAAGGTCGAAAATGATTTCATAAACAAAAACTCCACTATGATCGGAATTGCCGAAAATCTTTCCGATTATCATGTTTACTTCGGCGATGCCGGTCTTATTAATACCGAAATTAATAAATTTATGAATGTCACGAAAGATGATATCAGTCGCGTTGCCAATCAATACCTGACAAAAGAAAACAGGGTTGTTTTATATTATTTACCACAATCTTCAAAAAAATAAAGGAGAAAAAAAATGAAAAAAAATATTTTTTGCGCTTTACTTTTATTGTTGTCCCTTTCAATATTTGCACAAGTTGATAGAAGCAAACAACCTGTACCTGCTCCTGCTCCGGTAATAAAATTGGGAAATTACGAATCTTTAGTTTTGCCAAACGGTTTAAAAGTTTTCGTAATTGAAAACAATAAATTACCTGTAATTTCTTATTCGTTGATTTTTAATTATGATGATGTTCTTGAAAATAGCGCAAAAGGATATACTGATTTTACAGGACAGCTTTTGAAAACAGGAACCACTACTCACACAAAAGACCAGATTGACGAACAAATAGATTTCATAGGTGCTACATTAAATACAAGTTCAAACAGCATATATGCTTCTTCGTTAAAAAAACATACTGAAAAACTTCTCGAAGTGATTTCTGATATTGTTATTAATGCAAAATTCAAACAAGAAGAACTTGATAAGTTAAAAAAGCAAGCTAAATCATCATTGGAGGCAATACATAATAATCCCGATGCCTTGTCGGAAAGAATATTTCCTGTAGTTCTTTTCAGCAAAAAACATCCTTACGGTGAAGTAATAACTGCAAAATCCATTGATGATATTACACTTGATATATGTACAAATTTTTATAAAAATTATTTCAGACCGAATATTTCATATCTCGCAATAGTGGGAAATACAAATATGAAAGAGATAAAACCCCTGATTGAAAAATATTTTGGTAGCTGGCAAAAAGGAGATGTGCAAAAAAACACATATACTACACCAACAGCTCCACCGCTAAACATGGTGGCAATGGTTGATAAATCTGATGCTGTGCAATCAGTTATAAACATAGCTTATCCGGTTGACCTCAAACCCGGAAGCGAGGATGCCATAAAAGTAAGAGTTATGAATGGCATACTTGGCGGAGGGAGTACACGTTTATTCACCAATTTGCGCGAAAAACACGGCTGGACTTACGGAGCTTATTCATCAATTTCTCCCGATATTCTGATTTCAAACTTCAATGCTTATGCAAGTACAAGGAATTCCGTTACCGATAGCGCTATCACAGAAATACTGGCTGAAATGAATAGAATCAGAACAGAAAAAGTTCCTGAAAAAGAACTTGAACTTGTGAAAAATTATATTTCCGGAAATTTTGCTTTGTCGTTAGAAAAACCTCAAACATTGGCAAATTTTGCAATCAACATTGAAAGATATAATCTGCCAAAAGATTATTATGCCACTTATCTGAAAAAAATTGCTGCTGTTACTTCCGATGATATACTGGCAGTAGCAAAAAAATATATCAAACCCGATAATGCTTATATTTTTATTGTTGGAAACTCTTCTGAAATTGCCGATAAAGTGAAAAAATTCTCCAACCCCGGCTCAATAACATATTATGATTTCAACGGTGAAACATATAATTATCAGACAAAACTAAAACCAGCACCAAAAGATATAATTGCCGAATCCGTTATTAAAAAATATATTGATGCAATAGGAGGCGAAAAAAATATCAGCAAAATTAATGACTGTACAACGAAAATGAAAGGCACTATTCAGGGAATGGAGTTATCGTCTGCTATTTATAAGAAAGCTCCAAATAAATCATTGCTCGAAATGAGTATGAGCGGTAATGTTATCAAGAAAACTATTTTTGACGGAACAAGCGGAAAAACTTTTTCCCCACAGGGTACACAGGAATTGAAAGACAAGGAACTTGCAGATATGAAAATCCAATCGGTAATGTTTCCTGAATTAAAATTTGCTGAACTCGGAATAAAGCTAAACTTACTCGGAATCGAAAAAATAAATGACAAGGAATCTTACAAAGTTGAACTTCTTATGCCCGATGGAGATAAATATTATGATTATTTTGATATTGCAACGGGCATGAAAATAAGGTCTATTGAAGACGAAGGCGTTACAATTGATTATTCCGACTTTAAAGAAATTAAAGGTGTTAAATTTCCTTTCACAAATACCATGACTTTGGGTGCTCAAACTATTGTATTTTCGGTTGAAAGCGTTGAAGTGAATACAAACATCAAGGATGATTTCTTTATGGTAAAGTAATACAAGTCTACAAACTATGAATAAAATTGGAAAAAGCAGGTTTTAATTTTTCCCAATTATAGTGTGTTTCAGTCAAATTTCGTGCATTCATACAATGTTCATAATATTGGTTGGGATTTTCTAAATATCTTAAAATTATTTTTACAATTTGATTTGTGTCGGTTGGCTCAACGAGAAAGCCAAATTTAGAAATTTCAACTTCTTTTCTTATCGCTTTCGAATTGGAAAAAATAACCGGTCGTTCCAAAGCTGCATAATAAAATAATTTAATTGGCAGGCAATGCCGGTTTTCAAAATCAGTTGAGCGTAAGTCAAGAAAAATATCAGAATCATTAATCAAATTAATAAAGTCGCAAAAAGATTGTTTATCGTGGAATGATAAATTTATATTTTCATTTAATGATTGAATCAGCTTTTTGTATTTCTCTTTATCCCGTTCGTTTTCATACCACCCAATAATTTTAGCTTCTATCTTTAGATTGTTTTGGTATTCCGAAAGCACTTTTAAAACACTAATAAAATTATTAAAACCTTTCTCAGAAGTTATTTTACCGGAATAACTCAACCTTATTTTATTTTCAGAAAATTCAGGTTTTCTTTTAACAATATATTTTAAATCCGGATAATATGTTATGTATGCAAAAGGCTTGCCTGAAAATATGAATCTAAATGGTTTGCTTTTATACCATTCGCCAAAAATAAAAGCATCTGCCATGCAGGATGCATATATGTTAAACATTGTAAATTTCAAAAATTGAAATATTTTTAATGGGTATTTATAAGCATTCAAATTTTTCTTGGATGGATACCATTCTGTTATATCATAAACAATCTTGATTTTTTTAGATTGTCTTTTTGCATATTTTTTAGCAGCCAAAATTGTTAGTGGTTCTGAACAAATAATTATATCAGGAGAAAAATCGGATAAAATTAATATGAAATGTTTGATTTTATCATTCTTTGAAAGATTATCTCCAAAAAAACAATTCAAACTAATTCCATCAACAAAATTCTTCATATCTATTTTACTGCTGGCAACTTCAATGTTATCGCCATTCTCGAATAAGGATTTTGCCATGTGAAAAAAAATCCTGTCGTCAAAAGGATAATGTCCGGATGTAAGAAATGAAATATTCATTATATTGTTTTTTATTAAACAATACTACTCTAAATAATTTAAAGGAACAAACAAAATTATCTGTTTTATCAAATAAATCAAATGTTTTCCTGCATTTTCAAAAAAATAACTATTTTATTTAACTAATTATTAATTACAAATTAAGGACAAGTATTGGCTTTATGGACGGTCACTAATTAATAACAGAATAAACAATACATGATTTTTCTTATAAGTTTTTTTTTTAATAAAAAATAATGTAGGTTTGTAAAAGAATAAAATATTATACAATTATTTGAATGATTAAATACACTTGCAGCAAAGTTGAAGAACTTGAAAGTATTGCAATAAAGATACTTTTAATTCATCCAAATACAAAAGTTTTTGTTTTTTACGGTCCTTTGGGTGTTGGTAAAACTACATTTATAAAAGCATTTTGCAAAGTATTAAATGTTAAAAACGATTCGGCAAGCCCCACTTTCTCCATTATCAACGAATACGAAACTTTTAAAAACGAAAAAGTTTATCATTTTGACTTTTACAGAATAAAAGATATTAAAGAAATTTATGATTTGGGTTACGAAGATTATTTTTATTCCGATTCATATTGCTTTATTGAATGGCCCGAAAAAGCCGAAAATCTCCTTCCATATAATTATGTTGTTATTAAAATGAGTGAAGAAAATGAAAAACGAGTTCTGGAGATTACAGAATTCTGAACATAATGCAAAATAATCAATTTTCATATTTGCGGTTTAAAACTAGAGTTATTGATATTGGCAATATTCCGCTTGGCGGCGGTTATCCCATACGCATTCAATCAATGACAAATACTAATACTCTTGATACCAAAACCACGGTAAAGCAGATAATTCGTTTGGTTAAAGAAGGATGCGAATATGTGAGAATTACAACTCCTACATTAAAAAAAGCTGAAAATATCAATGAAATAAAAAAAGAACTAAAAAAAAGAGGAATTAAAATTCCTTTAATTGCAGATGTGCATTTTAATCCATCTATAGCCGAATACGTTGCTCCGCTTGTTGATAAAGTAAGAATTAATCCCGGAAATTATTCTGATAAAAAAAACTTTAAAAAATTACATTTTTCTGATTCGGATTATTTAAACGAACTTGAAAGAATAAGAAAAAGATTTTCTCCTTTAATTAAAATCTGCAAAGAATACGGAACAGCCATGCGAATCGGAACAAATCACGGTTCCTTGTCCGACAGAATTATTGGCAGATATGGCGATACCGTTGAAGGAATGGTTGAATCTGCAATGGAATTTATAAGAATATGTGAAGATTTTAATTTTTTCAATATTGTTGTTTCCATGAAAGCGAGCAATGCTCTTGTAATGGTTCAGGCAAACAAATTAATGGTTAAAAGAATGACTCAGGAAAAAATGAATTATCCTGTTCATCTTGGCGTTACTGAAGCAGGAGATGGTGAAAACGGAATTATAAAGTCATCGGTTGGCATAGGAACATTGCTTGAAGACGGAATTGGCGATACAATAAGGGTTTCGCTTACCGGCAATCCCGAAAAAGAAATTCCTGTTGCTAAAATTATTGCACAGCGATATAATTCAAGATTTGAAAAAGAAAAAAAGTTTTATACAAAATTTTTCAGTTCGGAAAATAAATTTACATCAACAAAGGGAAATATTGATTTTCCTGTTATTTCAAATAATAAAAACAAAATAATAAAAACAAAATCCGTTTTGATTATTGAAGCATCTGCGGAAAACAAAGTTAATGAAATTAAAAAAGAAATTTTAAAAGCAAAAAAACAAAAAAATAATTTACCGGTAATTGCCAAACTCAATTATTCATGCAATTCAAAAATGGAACTTCAAGTATTTTCTTCAATTGATTTCGGTTATTTATTACTAAACAACTTTATTGACGGACTTTGGCTTGATACAAAAAATAAATTCAGTTCCGCATTTATTGACAACATTTTATTTTCAATATTGCAATCAACCGGAAAAAAAATTACAAGAACAGAATATATTTCATGTCCAACTTGCGGAAGAACAACATACAATGTTTTGGAAATAACAAAAAAAATCCGTGCTAAAACAAAACATTTAAAAGGATTGAAGATAGCAGTAATGGGCTGTATTGTAAACGGCTTGGGCGAAATGGCTGATGCCGATTACGGATACATTGGCACTACAAACGGAAAAGTAAATCTTTACAAGCAAAAAATATTATTTAAAAAAAATATTGAACCTAAAATTGCTGTTGATTGTCTTATTAAATTAATAAAAGAAAACGGAGATTGGGTGGAAAATTAAATTTTCAAAAGAAAAAAGTTTCTCGCAAAAACTCTAAGACACAGAGAAAATCAATCTTTCAAAAACGGATTATTCATTTTTTCGAAGCCGATAGTAGTTTCGGGACCGTGACCCGGGTAAACGATAAAATTGTCGGGTAAAGTAAAGAGTTTTGTTTTTATAGAATTTTTAAGAACTTCGATGCTACCGGTAAGTATATCTGTTCTACCTATACTTCCGTTAAAAAGAACATCGCCTACAATTACAAATTTTTCATCGCGGCTCAACAAACAAACGCTTCCATCGGCATGTCCCGGTGTATATAAAACTTCGAGTTCAATATTTCCCGATTTTATTTTTTCTTTTTCATCAATAAATTTTACTTTTTTCGGTGGGTCGTCAACAACCATTCCGAAACGATAGCCCGATTCTACAGCTATTTCAAGAAAAAGTTGTCCGTTTTTATGCGACTCGGGAATTAAATTGTATTTGTCGGCAAGAAATCTGTTTCCCATAATATGGTCGATGTGAGTGTGTGTATTAATGATTCTGAGCGGCGTTAATTCGTCTTTTTCAATAAAGTCAATTAGTTCCTGTTTTTCCTTTTTTGAATGACAAGCCGGGTCAATAATAATACAATCGCCGTTTTCATCTGACAAAATATATGTATTCACACTGAAACTATTAAAAACAAGTATGTCTATTGCTATCATCTTTTTAAATATTAAGATTAATTAAAATTATTATATAAATTTTCCGAATAAAATTCAATTTTAAAATTATCAATATAAAATTTTTCTTTTTGTGGATTCCAAACATAAATGCTAATTTCATCATTATTTGAAATTGCATCAGGTAAAACCCAGTTTAAAAATACTTTATTCCAATTGTCTTTAAAAGTAAAATAGTTGAAACTGCTTCCGCGCCATTCATATATTTTGTCATCCGATGAAACCTGACAAACAAGAGTAGCACCCTTTAAATCGAATTCAGAATATATATCAACGCTTATTTTATATGATTTAATTATTGAATTTTTGTTTAATTCTATTACTTTTTCTGTTAATGCAAAGCTAAATTATTTATTTTTTTTAACATTGCAAAACAAATCGGATATGAAGAAATTTTTATACATATTTATTTTAATAAATTTTCTACTCACCATCTTTTATATTGATACATGGGAAAATGGAAATACAACAGCAAGAGCATTACCTGTAATTACATATTTTGAAAATCATACTTTTCAACTTGACAAATATCACACACAAACTTGTGATATAAGTTATGTAAACAATCATTATTATCCTGAAAAAGCACCATTGCCAACATTTATTGTCATGCCTTTTTTCTGGCTTTTTAAAACTCTTGGAATTATAAAGATGCATGATGGAAGTTTTTATGGAAAGGAGGTTTTTGTTTTAGGAAGCGTAATATGCAGTGTATTGCCTTTTCTTTTTATAATATTAATAACATTCAAACATTTAAATAAAAAGAAATTGAGCTTTTCACCTGTTTTGTTATGTATGCTGCCTTTATACGGTTCTTTTATATTTGTTTTTTCTGCTTCTTATTTCGCACATATTTTTGCCGGTTTCCTTTTGCTTCTATCTTACATTTTATTAAAAAAAGAAAAATATTTATTAAGTGGCGTTTTATTGGGATTAAGTTTTTTATCAGAATTCACAGTTGGTATAGCTTTGCCTATTTGGGCATTTCAAATATATTTTAACAAGAAAAATTTTAAAAAGTCATTTGATTTTATAACCGGATTTTTGCCTTCATTAATCTTTATATTTATTTATAATTTTTATTTTACAGGCAATCCATTTGACATGATTTATAAGTATTACATTAATGCTAATCCAGATGCAGCACCTTATTCATTAGATATTATAAGTTTAAGTAAAATATGGAAAATTACTTTCGGTGTTTACCGTGGAGTATTTTTTTATGCTCCTTTTTTGATTTTAATTTTATTAAGTGTTTTTAAAATAAAGTATTTTAAGCAGTTTTTTAAAAGTTATTTACCTTTATTTTGCTTGATTTATTTTACTTATATTGCATTAAGCGCTACTTGGTATGGTGGTTGGACTTACGGACCAAGATACCTGACATGTATAGTGATTTTGATTTTTTACGAAGGAATTTCGCTTGTTTCTAAAATAAATTTTTCTAAAATTTTATTCTGGTGTTTGAGTATTTTTGGCTTGATTTGTGCTTTAATGGCTAAGTTTACCGTTTTATATTCTTTGCCTTCCGAAATTAACAATCCTATAACTCAGGTATTAATACCAAATATTCTTAAACAAAATTTTAATGAAAATAATCTGCTCACAATGCTTTTAGGCACAAAACCTATAATTGCAAATGCAATCTGGATTTTGTTATTTGTTTTGTCTTTAATTTTTCTGACAGTTTTATTTAAGAAATTAGTAAAGGAAGAAAAATTAACTGAAAGAAATTGTTAGAAATTTTATTTCATTCCTCTTTGCTTCACCACTTCAAACAAAACAATTCCGGCTGCCACAGAAACATTTAATGATTCTATTTCGCCTTTTAATGGAATTCTAACAATCTCATCCGATTTATCCAAAATGCTTTTTGAGATGCCGTCTTCTTCGGAACCGATTATTATCAATGAAGGCAAAGTATAATCAATATCATAAAATAATTTTTCGGTTTTTTCGGTGCAGGAAACAATCTGCAACCCGCTATTTTTAAGAAAAGTTATTGTTTCCTCTGTTTTGATTGTTCTGCAAACAGGAATTTTATTCAATGCTCCGGCAGAAGTTTTAATTGCAACTTCATTTATTTGTGCCGAACCTTTAACGGGAATTATTATTGCGTGAACTCCTGCACATTCGGCTGTTCGCGAAATCGCCCCGAAATTTCTAACATCGGTAATTCTGTCGAGCATCATAATTAAAGGAACTTCTCCGTTTTCAAATAACAAAGGAATTATATCTTCAATTTTCTGATATTCTATTGATGAAATAAAACAAACAACTCCCTGATGATTTTTAGTTGTAATTTGATTTAGCTTTTCTGCTGGAACAAACTGAAACGGAATTTCAAATTCTTTTAATAAATCCCTGAGTTCAAAAAATAATTGTCCTTTTAATCCATCCTGAAATATGACCTTGTCAATTTCTTTTCCCGATTTTATTGCCTCAATAATCGGTCGAATTCCGTATATAATATTTTCTTTTTTCAATTTTTTTATATTGCTTTTATTATTAATTAGTGACCGTATTTTAAACTCTCTACCTTGCGTCGCATCATACATTTTAACATTTAAGGATTTTTTACTTGCGACGCTAAAATGTTACTATTTCTTTACCCCGTGCTAAAGCACGGGGCTATTAACATTTAAACCCTATCGGGTTTATTCTAAATAAATTAACTTTATCAACAAGACAAATTATTAATTATTTTTAAAATCCTAAATTCTAATTCCTAATTCCTAAATCTCTACCTCCTCCACATATCCACAGCATTATACCATACATTTTTATAAACCGGCGAACGGCTTAAAGAATAATCATTATCAGAAAAATTATTTGTCATTTTATTAAAGCTGAACGTTACCGAATTCATATTATTAACTTCACCGTAAATCCATACTTCCTGGCTTTCCGATTTATAAACAATATTAGGTTCGCCGAAAACAATATATATCATGCCCCTGTCGGTTTTCCATCCTTCGGTATATGAAGTAAAAAATTCATTTGCATACTGAACTTTCTGATAAAAGTTTTTTATCATCATCTTTGCTCTTTCCGGATTACTCGCATTTTCAAGCCAGAAATTGTCAACCGATATTTTTTTATTCGGGATTTCCGACATTTTATCATATTCCTGTTTTGTTGTAATATATCTTAATGGATTCAGTAAATTTTCAGAATGTGCAATGTGCGGAAAATCACTATAAAATACCATTACACTTAATCCATCATTATTTAATGTATCAGTTAATATGTGATATATTCCGGATTTAGCGAATTTTAAATATTTATCATTTATTTTCAAATCCAATATAAAAATACTATCGGGCTTAACTAAATAATATTTTTCGGAACCAGACGAGAATGGCGGCGAAGCTAAAGGAAAATCATTTTTATAATATTTCACGAAAAATTTTGATTTTCCGGAATTATTAAATTTTATTTTGAATTTTGTATTGCTTCCCATATAATATCTGAAAAGAGGAATATCGTTTGTATCTGTTAAAAGGAAGTTCTGCCTCACAAACTTATTTTTTTTCTGAACATTCAGAAATGTTTTCAATAATTTGTTTTTATTCAAATCTTTTATCACTACTTCGAGAAGATAATTACTTCCTGTTTTTGCTTTAAAATCAACCTGTCCGAAAAATACAACTGCCGAGTCTGATTCGGATTTACGTATCTCAATTACACTGCCCGTATCAGATACCACACCTGAGTTGTATGATGAATATATTTTATATGTTATGGAAAACTTTGCGTTAAACTCTTCTTTATCGGTTTGCCTCGCAAAAAGCAATTCCGATGAATTAACTTTATAAAACAATCTTGATATGCTATCGGAAATGTGATAAATCTGATATTCGGGATGAATAGCCGCCTCTGCTTTATTATACAGATATGACATATTTTGCCTGCCCACGGAATTTGTACTTACTTTGCATCCTTCAATAAAAACGAGCAATGAAAGTATTAATACAAAATATTTTATTTCTGAATTTTTTAACATTATTCTTCTGATACAATTATATCTTTATCTTCATTATTTAAAAATTTATTAGGAATTGTTTTTGTTGCTTTAGCTCCAAGTTTACGAATATTTTCAATTCTGCCAATAATATTTCCCTTTTCTGTTGAAATTGCTTTTACAGCATCGTTATATGCTTCACTTGATTTCGATATGTAATTTCCGATATTTTCAATATCTTTTAAAAGTAATACGAATTTATCGTATAAACCACCGCTTTGTCGTGCAATTTCCATTGCATTTTTTGTTTGATTTTCCTGTTTCCATATTGATGCAATGGTTCGTAATGTTGCAAGCAAAGTTGTTGGACTTACAATTACAATTTTCTTATCCCATGCAAAATTAAATAATTCGTTTTCGGCTTGTATTGTAATGCTGAATGATGATTCAATAGGCAAAAACATTAGAACGAAATCGGGAGAATTTATCCCTTCCAAATTTTGATAATTTTTTTCACTCAATCCTTTAATATGATTTTTGAGTGAATCAATATGTTGTTTTAAGAACTTTTCCTTTTCTTCGGGAATTTCGGAATTAATGTAATTCTCATAAGCAATAAGCGAAACCTTAGAATCAACAATTACATTTTTATTTTCGGGCAAATAAATTATTGCATCGGGAATAAATATTTCGCCATCTGTTGTTTTAAGATTAACTTGCGTGTCATATTCTTCACCTTTTCGCAAACCCGAGCGTTCAAGAACTTTTTCCAAAACAATTTCGCCCCAGTTGCCTTGTTTTTTCGTATCGCCTTTAAGTGCTTTTGTGAGGTTGTTTGCTTCCTGACTTATTTTAGTATTTAACTCATAAAGTTTTTTTACTTCTTCGCGCAAGCTTATTTTATCGCGCACTTCCTTATCATAAGTTTCTTCAACTTTCTTTTCAAACTTTTCAATTTTTTCTTTTAACGGATTTAAAATATCACCAATATTTTTTTGATTTTTCTCGGTAAATTCTTTTGAATTTTCTTTTAATATTTTATTTGCCAAATTTTCAAACTCGGTTATTAATTTATTTTGTAATTGTTCGAGTTCTTCTTTTTGAGTTTTTATTTTTTCTTCCTGATTTTTGAAAACTTCTTCTGCCCTTGCTAATCGGTCATTTAAGCGTTTCGATTCTTCTCTTTCAGTAATTATTTCTTTTTCTGTTTTTTCCTTTTCCGATTTCAAAAAATTTATTTCAACTTCCAAATTACTTTTTTCTTTATCAATGCCTGTAATTTTTTCCTGATTTTGTTTTTCGAGATTTTGTATTTTTGATTTGTTCATAAAATACGCAATCGCAAAACCATCAACCAACCCAATTAATAAAAATAAAAATTCCATAATATTTCTTTTTCTCTGCGACTTTGCGTCTTAGCGGTAATTTTTTACCACAAAGACGCAAAGTTTTTTATATTTAATTTTTAAAAATCTCTACCAATTCCTCATTTTTCGGAAAACTAATAAGCACGGCTCTACGCGGACCGTGATAAACAAAAAAACTTCCCGCAGCCACTGCCGAAGCATTTCCTTCGTCAACGGCTTTTCTGAAATCCTCGATTTTTCCTGCACCACCGAGTGCAATCACGGGAATGGAAACTGCGTCTGAAACTTTTTTTATCAATTCAATGTCATAGCCATTCATTGTTCCGTCATTATCAATTGAATTGATAATAATTTCTCCTGCTCCGAACATTTCCATATTCTTTGCATGAGTAACCGCATCTGTTCGCGTATTTTTTGTTCCGCTGTAAATATATACATTTTGCTTGCCGAAAATATTTTTTTTCACGTCAATAGAAACTACAATTGTTGAACTTCCGAATGTTTCCGATGCTTTTCGGATAAATTCAGGATTTTCGAATGCATGAGAATTAATGCAAATTTTTTCCGCTCCAGCATTTAATGTTTCTTTTATGTTTTCAATTGTTCTTATTCCTCCACCAACCGAGAAAGGCATATTACATTCATCACCTATATCTTTTATTAATTTCAAGGAAACATTTCTTTTTTCACCGGAAGCAGTAATATCAAGAAAAACAAGCTCATCAGCTTTTTTATCATTAAAAATTTTCACTGCATTTATCGGGTCGCCGATATACCTGTATTCTTTGAATTTCACGGATTTTACCAATCCGAGATTTTTCAGCAGTAAACAGGGTATGACTCGCGGACGAAACATGAAATTAGTTTAAAGTTTATGGTTTAAAGTTCAAAGTTACATAATTTTTAGCTCAAATCTTTTTGTTAATGACTAATGTGATTAACAATTCAGCAATTTAACAATTCAACAATAAAATAACAACAAACTACAAACCACAAATATCTTTTTAGTGTTTATTTGATTTTATGCTTTCATCGGGGAGTACAAAATCCTTACAATTTTTATCTGCAATTCTTTTTGCTTCCTGATTGCCCATGCTCGCAGCCATTTTCAAATCATCGCAAGGTCCTGCCGGATCTTTCATCATTTCTTTGCATGTTGCCCTGTAATAATATGCATCTGCAGTTGGTTTAATTTCAATAACCTTGTCCAAATCGGCTTTGGCAAGTGGATATTTTTTTTGATTGAAATAAATTGTAGCTCTGCCTTCTAATGCCTGCGTGCTTTGCGGATTTATATTTAATAAAATTTTATTGTAATCCATAAGTGAAGCATTTCCTTTATTTAATTTAAAATTGCATTTTGCTCTGTATATGTATCCCTTTTCTTCCGCAGGTTTTAGCATAATCAATTTATTGAAATCTTTAATTGCTGCTGCATAATTTTTCTGAGTCATATAACATAAAGCTCTGCAAACAATAAACGTATCATCTTTCGATTTGAAGCCATCAATAATTTTTGTGTAATCGGCAATTGCTTCATTTAATTTATTCATTCCCCTATATGAAGTTGCTCTAAGCGAGTAAACTTCTATTACATCAAATTTTAATTCTATTGTTTTTGTGAAATCCGCAACTGCTTCTGCTTTTTTATTTACTTTATAAAACAATTTTCCTCTGTTGTAATATGCTTTTACATTATCTTTTTCTTTTTCAAGAACGGTTGTATAATCATTTATTGCAAGTGCATCCTTGCCTTGAGCTTCGTAAAGCAACGCTCTGTTGAAAAATATTTCCGGCTTATCACTTTTCATTTCAATTGCCTTGTTCAAGTCGGCAAGTGCAAGGTCGAACTTTCCGAGTTTATAATAAATCAAACCTCTTCCGCTGTATCCGTCAACGAATTTTGAGTTTTTCGCAATGCATTCATTATAATCGACAAGAGCAAAATTGTCGTTTCCAATCGCCTCATAAGCCATTCCTCTTCTGTAATACGCAGGCATATATGCTTTATTTATTTTAATGCAATCGGTATAATCATTAATTGCATTGGTTTTATTGCCCATTGCAAAATATGTATTTCCTCTTTCAAAATAAGCATCAAAAAAATACGGGGCTTTTTTCAGACAAGCTGTGAATTGCTTTATTGCCTGTTGGTAATCTTTAGCACTTAAACATCTCACTCCTGCATCAAACATAGAATTTGCAGTAGGCTGAGATTTTAAACCATTCAATAAAAATATTGAAATTAATATTAAAAATAATCTTTTTATCATCTTATTTTTCTGTCACAAATTGTAAAACTCAAATTTATATATTATTTTATTGGTTTATTCAAATCCTCACATTTTTTTCGATAATTTTGCATAAAATATTAATTGTGAAGTTCAAACTCATTTCCGATTTCAAGCCCACCGGCGACCAGCCCGAAGCAATAAAGCAATTGGTTGAAGGCATCAACGGAAATGTCAGGGCGCAGGCATTGATGGGTGTTACGGGTTCGGGAAAAACATTCACAATGGCAAATGTAATTGCCCAAACCCAGCGACCAACAATTGTTTTAAGTCATAACAAAACTCTTGCTGCCCAGTTGTATGGTGAATTCAAACAATTTTTTCCTCAAAATGCCGTAGAATATTTTGTTTCGTATTATGACTATTATCAACCCGAAGCTTATATTCCTTCCACAAATACTTACATCGAAAAAGATTTATCAATAAATGATGAAATTGAAAAATTCCGTTTGAGTGCTTCGTCTTCGTTACTATCGGGAAGACGTGATGTTATTGTTGTTTCGTCGGTATCATGTATTTATGGAATCGGTAATCCCGAAGATTTTAAAAATAACGTTGTGCGAGCAAAAAAAGGTCAGTTAATCAGCAGGAATAAATTTTTATTTTCACTTGTCAATGCTTTATATTCGAGAACTGAAGCCGATTTCCACAGAGGAAATTTCAGGGTGAAAGGCGATACTGTTGATGTATTTCTTGCTTATGCTGACTTTGCATACAGAATAATTTTTCTTGGTGATGAAATAGAAACCATGGAATCGTTTGAACCAGCCACCGGGCATAAACTCGAAGATTTGGACAGCATTGCAATTTATCCGGCAAATATTTTTGTTACATCGCAGGAGCAGCTTCATGACGTTTTAAATGAAATACAAGACGATATGGTTAAGCAGGTTGAATATTTCAACGAAACAGGAAAAATTGAAGAAGCAAAAAGATTAAATGACAGGGTAACTTATGATATTGAAATGATGCGTGAATTGGGATATTGCTCGGGAATTGAAAATTATTCGAGATATTTCGACAAGCGTCCTGCGGGCTCGCGTCCTTTTTGTTTGCTCGATTATTTTCCCGATGATTTTATTTTATTTGTTGATGAAAGCCATGTTACGGTTCCGCAGGTTCGCGCAATGTATGGAGGCGACAGAGCAAGAAAACAAAATCTTGTTGAATATGGCTTTCGCTTACCGGCTGCGATGGACAACAGACCACTGAAATTTGAAGAATTTGAATCGGAAATAAATCAGGTTATTTTTGTAAGCGCAACGCCTGCCGAATATGAACTGCAGCTAAGTGAAGGAGTAATAGTTGAACAGTTAATTCGTCCTACCGGTTTGCTTGAGCCGATAATTGAAGTAAAGCCGAGTTTAAACCAGATTGACGATTTGCTCGAAGAAATAAATCAGAGAACAAAAGTTAAAGAAAGAGTTTTGGTAACAACTCTTACAAAACGCATGGCAGAAGAACTTACAAAATATTTACATGGATTCAACATCAAATGTCGTTATATTCATTCTGATGTTGACACAGTTGAAAGAATTGAAATACTGCGTGATTTACGACTCGGTTTGTTTGATGTTCTCATTGGCGTTAATCTTTTGCGTGAAGGACTTGACTTGCCTGAAGTTTCACTTGTTGCGATTCTCGATGCCGACAAAGAAGGATTTTTACGTTCGGAGCGTTCACTTACGCAAACCGCAGGAAGAGCAGCAAGAAATATTAACAGCAAAGTAATAATGTATGCCGATAAAATCACCGAATCAATGCGACGTACAATTGACGAGACAAACAGAAGAAGAGAAAAACAACTTAAATATAATTCGGAAAATAATATAACACCGACACAAATTACAAAAACAAGAGAAGAAATTCTCGGACAAACATTTATTGCAAATACAAACGCTGCTTTTAAAAATGTTTATATTGAAAATGAAAAAAACAATATCGCTGCCGACCCCGTTGTTCAATACATGACAAAAGAGCAACTGAAAAAAGCCATTGCAAAAACAAAAAGAGAAATGGAAAAAGCAGCTAAAGAATTTGACTTTTTAGAAGCTGCAAGATTGAGAGATGAAATGTTTGAGCTTCAGAAAAGGTTGGGATAGAGGGAATATAATATAAACTGTATCAGATTATTTTTCCCCTTTTCTGCTTTTTTAATATTAATTTTTTGTAATTTGCGTGTAAAATAATTTTTTATAAAAGTGAAATTCATGTTGAAAGGACCAATAAATACTAAAGAATTAAAGCAATTACGACTTCAAGCTGTCCTCGCAGAATATCAGGCGATACGTTCTGAGATGCTCCAGAAGTTCCAACACCATTTACAAATATATTCAATAATAGTAACAGCTATTACAATAATACTTGGTTGGGTAATTACAAAAAATGTTTATGATGCATTACTTGTAATCCCTATTTTTTCTATAGCATTAAGTTTAAGATATATTTGGGAGCAAAATGTAATAGTTATAATGGGTGGCTATCTTAAAGTATTGGAAGAAAAAATTTTTCCAAACTTGCTTTCCGGAGACGGTACTGACGACACACCTGAAAGCCGGTGGATTAATTGGGAACATTATTTCCAAGAAAACTTTCCGAAGTTTCCATTGTATAAACCGGCAATACAAATCTTGATAATTATAGTGCCGATAGTACCTGCGATAATATTTAGCATACTTAATTTATTACCTATTGTGTTAAATATGCCTGAAATAGTTAAAAGCCATTTGCATCCATTAATACATTTGGTTGCCTTAATAACATATATTATAATGGGAATTTATGTATCCATAAAGCTATGGAAATCATAATGGCTTACACACTGGCAAAGGCATAAATTGTGCAGATTGCAACTTCATACTTATTCCAAAATTTTATTTTCTAAAATAGAGTAAGTAATGTGAATCAAGGGTTGAATTTTTAATAACCTGAATATATTTTTTACGAATTCTAAAAACTTTCCGGCAAATTCTCAAAAAACTGCAGCAAATTCTAAAAGGCACTTGTTATGTATATTTTCTTACTCTATGTTTGTTGTTGAAATTATACAAAATAAAAATAACACAGGTTTAAATATGAAAAATAAAATCAATGCAATTACAACAAACGGACACAATGTTTTTAATAAAGAATTAAAAATAGTTGCCAAAAACTTAGAAACCACTAAAATTAATGTTCATCCGAATAGTGGGCAAGAACTCATTGAATTACTAAATTTGCATAACCCCGATGTAATATTAATGGATATTAAAGTGCCCGTAACAGATGGCATTAAAGCAACAAAAGGTACACTTCAAAAAAACCCCGAACTCAAGGTTGTTGCTCTGTCCTTATACAATAAAATTGGAAATGCACAAAACAAGCTCGAAGTTATATCTAAAGGTTTTTTACTTAAAAATACAAAAAAAGAAGAGCTCGATATTATAATAAATTCGATTTCGAAAAACGAAAAATATTATTCCAAAGAAATTTTAAATTATTTGTAGAACCAAAGCTTACAAACAGAAAAATTTAAGTTTGTGGTGAATTCAAGGGTCTAACATAACGACATCAGTTGTGCGAAGTTTGTAACTTCCCACTTAAAAAAACATACTAAAATCTCCTAATTTTTCTTCAAAATACAAACCCCTACTGCACATTCAAGACATTTTTTATTGTTGCAATATTGTTTTTTAAGTTCAAGAAGCGCCTGCGTATAATATGCGGTTTTGACAGGAATACCAAGTTCTTTCCATTTTGCTATTACCGAATTATTTTCTCCTTCAATTATTTCATACAAGCTTAAAATTTTCTGTTTTAATTTTTCATCATCTTTTTGTTTTGAGTATGCAAAGACCAAAGGAATTACGGTATTGAGCAAAATCAAATTGACAGAAGAATCACTTATTTTTTTTGTTTTTCGCGGAGATGACTTGTCGAAATAATAATGAGTGAGCCAGTATGAAGAAGGAGAAACAGAAAATATTTTTTTCAACTCTTTCATATTTGGCATTTCAATAATTTTCGAAAATAATTTTGATGAATTATATATAAGTTCGGCAAACTGCGCTATTCGTATTGTTGGAAAATTAGAAGGACGAACACGAAAAAATTTCCATAAATGCTCCTGAAGAGGAACAAGCGAAAATTTTGCTTTCAGAAAATCATATTCTCTTTTTAATTTTTGAGGATACTCATCATTGAATTTTTTTTCAAGCATTCCGGCTTGACCGAAAAGAAGTGCTTCAACCTGAAACAAATTATTTTTATGTTTTGCAATATATTTTTGCGGAAGTGATTTTGCAAGCATTTCAAATGCCTGCGAATTTGTATTGAAACCAAAATTGGCGGCAAGATATTGGTAAAATGTTTCTTCCCAGTTATTTTTATTTAATTTCAGAGAATTATAAATTGAAGTTGTCTTTCTTTCGAGCCGTTCAACTAATAAGCGTTCAACCCAATTATTTAAAGTAAACTTGTTAACAGAGGAAATGGAATTTTGGCATGGAATCCATAAAATACTGTTTTTAAGAGCGATATATCTGTCATAAATTATTTCATCGAAATAATTTTTCAGTTCCAGAGTTGGAATAAGTTCACCATTTTTCCTGAAATTATTTTGGTCGTTATTGTATACAACGTGTAAAATCAGGTTGTTGTATGCATTATCTTTATTATGATTATGTTTATTCCATGAAGAAGAATCAAGATGTATTTCAACATTTCCTGCCCATGTTGTTTTACCTATTTTTATTTGTGCATTAAAAAAGTCGGGACCTGAATCAGAGTTATATTCACCAACTCTCTGAATTACAATTTTTTCTCCGTTTGAAGAAATCAGGTTGTCTTGATTAAACAATCTGTATTTCCAGATGTAATGTAAAAATTCTTCGGTCACGGTTTATAAGTTTTTAAGTTTATTATCAAATGATTATGATATACTGCAAGTGATTAAAAATATAGCTTTTTTTTAAAAAAATTATTATAAATCAATCATCAGCAAAATATATAAGAAATAAAACAACAATTTAACAATGTAGCCGTTTAAAGTATAATAAAAATATATTAAGAAAGAAAATTGCATAATTTTTTTTAATAAGCTATATTTGCAAATTATTTTTTATAATTGATTATGAGCAATATAGCAAACGAAATAGAAAATCTTAGCTGCAAGATAAAAAAATTGTTATATTTGCAAAAATCAACCAACGAGTTAAGTCAAAAATTAATAAACGAAAAAGTAGAATTATTAAAAATAATAGAAAATTTACAAACTCAATTAAAAAATTTACAGGAAGAGAATAAAATAATAAAAGTAACTAAAACATTTTCTGGGTCGGAAAATGTTGAAGTCAAGAAAAAGATAAATGAAATAGTGCGGGAAATTGACAAATGTGTAATTCTTTTAAACAATTAAATTGACCTAATAAACCCAAATGGGAGAACTAACAATAACATTAACAATAGCAGACAGGCCATATAAGTTGAAAATTGAAGAAAGTGAAGAAGAAATTGTAAGGCAATCGGCAAAGCTTATAAATAAGAAAATAAGCGAATATTCACAAGCTTATTTTTACAAGGACAAGCAGGATTTGCTGGCAATGGTAGCATTGGATTTTTCATCAAACAAGCTTGAAATTGAGAAAAGCAAACAGGAAAGCGAAAGTAAAGTTTTACAAATAATAAATGAGATTGATAGTTCAGTAACAGATTGTTTAAAAGAAGCGTCGAGTTCTTTGGCAGTTTAATATTGCAAATCCCGCATTAATTCATACAATTTACCTGAGTTTACAGGTAGAAGTAAATATTTTGTATTGAAATAATGTGGGATTTTTTTTGATACTATGATTTCATAAACCGAAAGTGCAATGAAATCATTAAGTCGAAAAATTCCGAGAGCGAAGCGATTCGGAATTGGTCAAATAACCCGAAACTTTGTTTTGAGGTTAATGACATTTATTTTAAGAATTAATTACTAACTGTTAAAAAAAAAATTATGGAACTGATAACAATTATAGCAGGAGCGGTCGGATTACTTGTTGGTGCTTTTATTGCAGGTGTCGTTTTAAGAAAAAATATCGAAAAGAAAGCAAGAAGAATTTTAAAAGATGCTCAGGAACAAGGAGAATTAACAAAAAAAGAAAGAATACTGCAGGCAAAAGAAAAATTTCTTCAATTAAAAGCGGAACATGAAAAAATAATTAACGAAAAAAATATTAACATTTCTTCTGCCGAAAATCGTTTAAAACAAAGGGAATCATCTTATTCACAGCGAATGGAAGAAATGCAGAGGAAGCAAAAAGAGTTGACCGTAATAAAAGAAAACCTTACCAATCAGCTTGAAATCATCAGTAAAAAACAGTCAGACCTTGAAAAAACTCATAAAATGCATGTTGAGCAGTTGGAAGTAATTTCAGGGTTATCTGCAAAAGAAGCCAAAGAACAACTCGTAGAGTCATTAAAGGGAGAAGCAAAAACCGAAGCAATGTCGTACATAAAAGATACTATTGAAGAATCCAAGCAAACGGCAAACCTTGAGGCAAAGAAAATTGTAATAGAAACTATTCAACGTACTGCTTCGGAATATGCAATTGAAAATGCCGTTACTGTTTTCAATATCGAGAACGATGAGATGAAAGGCAGAATAATAGGCAGAGAAGGAAGAAATATAAGAGCTTTGGAAGCAGCTACTGGTGTTGAAATTATTGTTGATGATACTCCCGAAGCAATTATTCTTTCATGTTTTGACCCGTTAAAACGCGAAATTGCACGTATGGCTCTGCATAAACTTGTTGTTGACGGCAGAATACATCCTGCACGAATTGAAGAAGTAGTTGCAAAAGTTAAAAAGCAACTTGAAGTGGAAATTATCGAAATAGGAAAACAAACTTCTATTGACTTTGGTATTCATGGCTTGCATCATGAGTTAATCCGCTTAATCGGCAAAATGAAATACCGTTCTTCTTATGGACAAAATTTGCTGCAACATTCTCGTGAAGTTGCTAATCTTTGTGCAACAATGGCATCTGAACTCGGACTAAATGTGAAATATGCCAAAAGAGCAGGATTACTACATGATATAGGGAAAGTTGCAGAAACCGAAACTGAATTGCCACATGCCATTTCAGGAATGAAACTTGCTGAAAAATTTAAAGAACTTCCTGAAATATGCAATGCTATCGGTGCTCACCATGATGAAATTGACATGGACACATTAATATCTCCGATAGTACAAGTTTGTGATTCTATTTCTGGAGCACGTCCGGGTGCAAGGCGTGAAGTTGTTGAATCATACATAAAAAGATTAAAAGACCTCGAAACAATTGCTCTTTCTTATCCCGGCGTTGTTTCTACTTATGCAATTCAGGCAGGAAGAGAGTTAAGAGTTATGGTAGGCAGCGATAAAGTTTCAGATACCGAAGCAAATCAGCTTGCTTACGATTTATCGCAAAAGATACAAAGCGAAATGACTTACCCGGGACAAATAAAAATTACTGTCATCCGCGAAACAAGGGCTGTGGCGTTGGCAAAATAAAAAAAATAAATATCGAATATCGAATAATGAATATTGAAGTAAAAAAAACTTCATGATTCAATATTCGTTATTGAAGACATCTTCAAATAAATTTTACTCAATATACAAAACAAGCCCTTTCAAATATTCGCCTTCGGGATGATACACGGAAACGGGATGGTCGGGTGATTGCGATAAATGATGCAAAACCTTAACTTTTCTTTTTGCAATTATCGAAGCTGACATTATTGTTCTATAAAACATTTCTCGTGAAATAACCTGCGAACAAGAAAAAGTAAAAATAATTCCACCTTCTTCAATATTTTTTATTGCCAATGTATTCAAACGCTGGTATCCTCTTATGGCATTATGCCTTGCATCCTTATGTTTGGCAAATGCAGGTGGGTCTAAGATAATGAGATTGTATTTATTTTTATTTTCTTCTAAAAAATCAAATGTATCAGCAGCAATTGCTTCATGATTTTTATAATCGGGAAAATTTAATTCTATATTTTTATTTGTAAGTTCAACAGCCGACTTTGATGAATCAACAGAATGAACGATTGCAGCGCCGGCTTTAATTGCATAAACCGAAAATCCTCCCGTGTAACAAAATGTATTTAAAACTTTTTTCCCATTTGAATATTTTGAAAGAAGGTTTCTGTTTTCTCTCTGGTCAATGAAAAAGCCTGTCTTTTGCCCGTTAACCCAATCAACATAAAATTTATTGCAATTTTCTGTAATTATTGAAGGTGTTTCTAAATTACCAACCAAATATTCATTTATACTATTTCCCGAAGATTCGCTTTTAAAATAAACAGAATTTATTTCTTCTTGCATCACTTTTAATAATGCTTCTGCAATTAGTTTCCTGTCATTTTGAATTCCGGCAGAATGTGCCTGAATAACGGCAGTTTGAGCGTAAACATCAATTATCAACCCCGGTAATCCATCTCCTTCGCCATAAACCAAGCGATATGAATTTGTTTCTGCTGAAGGTAAATTTATTTCTTTTCTGAATTTGTAAGCAGCAGATAATTTCATTTTCCAGAATTCAATATCGGGAATACATTCTTCGAATGATAATATTCTAACCGATATTGAACCTTTGTTCTGATAATGCCCTGCACCGAGAAAATTATTTTTTGCACTGTAAACATTAACCCAATCTCCGTTTGCAGGATTTCCTTCAATGCTTTTAACAGCACCCGAAAACACCCATGGATGATAGCGCAGCAGCGATTCTTCTTTTCTCTTTTTAAGAATTATTCTTGATTTTATTTCCATTTTAAAAAATGTTGTTTATTAAAATTGATGAATTTTATATTGAAAACCCCCGCAAGGGTTTAGAACCCTTGCGGGGGTTTCAACTTATTTAACCCAAATGAAAAAACTATGTTCTCAAATAAGATGCACCATTTACATCAATTATGCATCCAGTCATATATCCTGCTTTATCGGAAGCCAGCATCGAAACTGCATAAGCTATTTCTTCAGGTTTTGCAGCTCTGTTCAAAGGACTTTGTGCAAGAATTTTTTCTTTATCGCTGCCATGAATAAACTCAGTTGCCATATCCGTATCAACAAATCCGGGAGCAATAACTCCGACGAAAATATTGTATTTACCAAGTTTCAACGCCAGCGACTGACTTAATGAATTCACTCCTGCTTTGCTTGCACCATAAGCAGTATAATCGGGTTCGCCCCTGAATGCACCTCTCGAAGAAATATTTATTATTTTACCGTATTTTTGTTTTATCATGTGTTGTGAAACAAGATAACAAACATTTGCAACGCCAATGAGATTCAAATCAATCGTCTGCTTCCATGAGTTTTTCCAATCACTGTAACTTACTTCGTCAATACTGTGTTTTTTATATAATCCCGCATTATTGACAAGTACATCTATTCTTCCGAATTTTCCGATAACTTCATTTACCATTTTTTCACAATCATCAGGATTGCTTATATCGGCTTTAATCATTATATGATTGCTTCCATTCAATTCTTCCAATGTTTGTTTTGTAGCTTTTTCATTAACATTAAATGAAATCGCAACGTTTGCTCCAAGTTCGGCAAATGCCTTAGCAGTAGCTTTTCCAATACCTCTTGAGCCGCCGGTTATTAAAACATATTTGTTTTTAAAATCTTCCATTTTTATGTATTTAATTTATTTTACTTTAAATCCGATTTTTAAAATATTTTTAACAACTGTAGCAATAAGTCACAAGCTTCGAGCTACGAGCTAAAAGCTATGAGAAAAAAGAGGTTAACAACAAATTACAAACATTTTATTTTTTTAAAATAATTACAAATTAAAAACTATAAACACTTAATTTTGCAATTATGAAAACAAAGTTAATATTTTTTATAATATCGGTTTCAATAACACTTTCTTCATTTTCGCAAAATAAAAATGATTCCCTCTCTCCTTTAAATAAACTCAAATTCACAATAGATAGCTTAAAAAAAGACAAAACTTTAAAAAACGAACAATGGAGTTTTTGTGTAAAAAAAATTGATAACGATAGTTTAATTTGCAAATACAAAAGTGATACAGGATTGATTCCTGCTTCAACAATGAAAGTAATAACAACCATTGCCGCAATAAAAATTCTCGGTGAAGAATTTAGATTTAAAACTTTTCTCGGATATGACGGAAAAATAAATAAAGACAGTATATTAAAAGGAAACATTTTTATAATTGGCGGCGGCGACCCAACACTTGGCTCATGCAGGTTCGGAAGTAATGATTCATTAGTATTATCTCACTGGACAGAAATAATAAAAAATAAAGGAATTAAAAAAATTGATGGAAATATTATTGCAAATGCTGATTTTTTTAAAGATTCAATTATTCCTGCATCATGGGATACTGCTGATATAGGTAATTATTATGGTGCCGGTTGTGCCGGTTTAAATTTCAACGAAAATTCATATAATATTTATTTTAAATCCGGAAAATATATTGGCGATGCTACTTCCATCGTTTCTGTCAGTTCTGAAATTTCCAATATTAAATTTATTAATAATGTCAAAACAGGAAATAAGTGGTCCGGAGATAATGTGATTATTTATTCACACCCGTATTCTGATGAAATAAGGTGTGAGGGAACAATTCCTTTCGGTGCAAAAAAATTTATTGTAAAAGGCTCTGTTCCCGACCCTGCTTACTTTTGCGCTTTTCAATTATACAAAACTCTTGCTGCAAATAAAATTACTATAAGCGGAAATGCAACAACCACAAGAAAAAACAAGAATCTTAAATCGGATAATTTAATTATTATTGATACAATTTATTCTCCTTCACTAAAAGAAATTATTAAAGAAACAAATCTTAAAAGTGTGAATATTTTTGCGGAAGCATTATTAAAAATGTGTGGAAAAATAAAGTACAATTATGGCTCGACAACTAAAGGAATTTCAGCCATACTTGATTATTGGAAATCAAGAGGCGTAAATTTGAATAATCTTATAATGAAAGATGGCAGCGGACTTTCAGCTTCAAACAGAGTTTCCGCAAATCAATTTGTTGAAATATTGATTGCAGCAACAAAAGAACCGTTTTTTCAAACTTTTTACGAATCATTGCCAGTTGTCGGACAATCGGGAAGCATAAAAAACATTTGTAAAAATTCGCAGGCAGACGGAAATGTAAGAGCTAAAAGTGGTTTTATGAAAAATGTAAGAGCTTATGTCGGTTATGTTGACACTAAATCAAAGCAACAATTGGCTTTTTCATTTTTAGTAAACAACTATGAATGCACACCTGCAGAAATGAAAAAGAAAATTGAGAAAATTATTATGTTGATGGCAGAGCTTTACTAAACCTTCAAGGTTTAGTAAAGCGGAGCATCAATGATAAATATTGTCTTTCGGATTTTTCTTTAATTTATCTTCTTCTTTCTTTTTTTGTTTTTCCTTTTCAATAATTGTGTGGATATAATCGTGGAAATTTTCACTTGGTTTTTTTACATTCGATTCCATTATTTTGCAATCGCGGTCGAGTAAAATAAAAGTCGGGAATACTATTACATTATAATTTTCTAATACTTCAGGCTGGTTTCCATAATAAAGAGCATTCCAATCGAAATTCTGTTTTTTTACATAAGTTTCAAAATTTTCGTATTTTTTATCAGCACAAATTCCTATAAATTCGACAGTATCTTTAAGTTCTTTCTGTATGTTTGAAAACATCTGAATTTCTTGTAAAGAAGGCACACTCCACGTTGTCCAGAATCCAAGATAAACGTATCTACCCTTAAAATCGCTTAGTTTTACAAGTTTTTTATTTGCATTATATAAAGCGAAATCGGGAGCTTTTGTTGTCGGAGATAGCTTTTCAAGAGTTGCAATAAAATCTTTTGCAATTTCTATGTCTTTTTTAATAATACTTTGCTTTGCTAATGCTTTAATTACTTCGATAACGCTTTTCTTTTCAAAAGCCGGTTCGTTGTATACTTCGTATAACCCTTTCAGTAAAATCAATTCCTTTAAAGTATCATTGAGCAATAAAAGTGAGTCGAAAGAAAGAACTCTCACCATACCGGTATAACTTTTATTTTTATTTATTTCATTTAAAATTTCTTCATATTTACCGTTTGCAGTGAAATTGGAAAAATATTTTACAAAAAACTGGTTGAAAAAATACATATATTCAATATTTTCATTCATAACAGGCCTTCGGGCAAAATATTTATTGGCAAGTTTTTTTCTGCTCAGCAAACTATTCATCTGTTCCAATCCGGCAATTCTATATTCTATATATGCAGACAAATATTTATTTTTCGGATTTCCGAATGTATTTTTTATTCTTTGTTTAAGCGTATCAACAAAACTTCTGTTTTTAGGTGTAAAATAAATAAATCTTGATTTATTTTCAGCCATAAAATTATTATAAAGCATATTGAATTTTTGAATCTGATAATTAAGTTCAGTTGAATCGTTATTCATTATGCTTATATATACTTCCTGAGGTAATATTGAATTTTCAATGTTTTCAGTTTCCTTAACCAAAGAATCTCTAGGAGGAAAAATTATTTCATAAGTTCTTCCGGACTCAAGATAAACATCACCGCTGAAATTGTTAATTTTTATTTTTGCAAAAACCGTTTCACTTATGCTGGCATTAAGTATGAAATTACTTTTATTGTCAACAATGGCAACAGCAATTGTTTTTTCATGATAGCTGATTTGGTTTGCGTAAATATTAAGTTTTACCTTTTCTCCTTCAAATAATTTTGCTTTCCCTTTGATGATGACATTCTGAGAATAAAGCTGAAACGCTGAAATTAGAAATAGCAATAAAAATATTTTTTTCAAAAACATGATTTTATTTTTTTATAACAAATTCCAGCAACAAAGGTACTATTTTTCAAATATAGCAACAAGTAGGAAAATTTTATATAAATTGCATTTTTTTATTCCATCAAAATGTCTACTACAGAAACATATAAAATTGTTGCCACAACTCTTGCCGGACTTGAGAATATTTTAGCTGATGAATTAAAATCGCTTAATGCAGGCGAAGTTGAAATATTGACACGCGCCGTTAGTTTTACCGGAAATAAGGAATTGATGTATAAAGCGAATTTATGGTGTAGGACAGCTTTAAAAATTCTTAAACCTGTAAAATATTTCAGCATTATAAATGAAAGTGATTTTTACAATGAAATTTATAAAATAAACTGGGAGGAATATTTGAATGTTAACAATACTTTGCAAATTGATTGTGTTACAAATAATTCAATTATCACACATTCGAAATATGCTGCCCAAAAGGCAAAAGATGCGGTAGTTGACAGGTTTCGCCACAAATTCAATAAACGACCTTCAGTTGATTTGGAAAATTCAACATTGAGAATAAATATTCACCTGAGCAATAATAACTGCACGGTTTCGCTTGATAGTTCAGGCGATGTTTTATATAAAAGAGGTTATAAAATTGCAAGTTTCGAAGCACCGATAAATGAAGTATTGGCTGCAGGCATGATTTTACTTAGTGGCTGGGATAAAAAATGCAATTTCATTGACCCGATGTGTGGTTCAGGAACAATTTTAATTGAAACAGCGTTAATAGCAAATAATATTCCTCCCGGATATTACCGCCGAAGATTCGGTTTTGAAAAATGGAAAGATTTTGATAAAGAGCTATGGGATGAAATCAAGAAAAATTCCTTATTAGAACAAACAGAATTTGAAAATAAAATTCTCGGTTCTGATATTTCGGAAAGGTCAATAAGCATTGCAGAAAAAAACATAAAATACGCAAAGCTTCACAAAGATATTGAATTAAATATTTCTTCATTTGAAGATTTTGTTCCACCTGAAGAAAAAGGCATAATCATAACAAACCCGCCTTATGATGAAAGAATGAAAAAAGAAGATATTAATGGTTTTTACAAAAGTTTAGGTGATACATTGAAAAAAAAATATGACGGTTATGATGCGTGGCTCATAAGTTCAAACTTTGAAGCATTGAAATCTATAGGATTAAAAACATCAAGAAAGATTGCACTTTTTAATGGACCGCTTGAATGTAGGTTTGTAAAATTTGAAATCTATAAAGGTTCCAAAAAAGAAGTAGGTAGTGAATAAAGAAATAGGTCGCAAGAAATAAGAAAAAAGTTTTCAATAATGCTCTCAGCAATTAAACAATAATCTAACAACTGTCAACTAACAACAAATTTATATGATAATCAAATCGGCAGAGTTTATTAAGAGTGCGACTGATGTGAGCAATTGTCCAAAAGATAATCTGCGTGAATTTGCTTTTATAGGCAGGTCGAATGTTGGAAAATCGTCATTAATAAATATGCTTGTTAATGAAAAAAATCTTGCCAAAACATCTTCTACTCCTGGAAAAACACAACTTATAAATTATTTTTTAATAAATAAAGAATTTTATTTTGTTGATTTACCCGGTTATGGATTTGCAAAAGTTTCAAAACAGATAAAAGAAAAATGGGAAGGGATGATTAAAAATTTTATTCTGAAAAGGGAAAAATTAGTTACAACATTCATATTGATTGATTCGCGGATTGAGCCACAGCAAAGCGATTTAAAATTTTTAGAATGGCTTGGCGAGAAAAAAATAAATTTTGTATTGCTTTATACAAAAACTGATAAATTAAAAAAACAGGAGCTTCAGAAAAATATTTTATTTTATAAAACCGAACTTGAAAAATACTGGAAAGAGCTTCCCATTGCAATTATTACATCTTCTGAATTAAAAACAGGAAAAGAAGAAATTCTTGAAATAATAAAATTCAATAACAAATAATTGACATAAGTCAAATTAAAAAGTAATACTCCATTTTGTTCCTTTTTTCCTGTCGAGGGATATTGAAGCTCTAATTTGTTTTGTAAGGAGGGAAACAAGTTGCAGACCAAGTGTTTTAGGATTTTCTACATTTATTTTTTCTCCGATTCCTTTTCCGTTATCATTTATAATTAAATTTATTTTTTTACCTGGTGTTTTAATAAGTAATATTTTGATAGTGTATGATTTATTAATATTTCCATTGAAAGCGTGTTTAAAAGAATTTGTAATAAGTTCGTTCACAATAATTCCGCATGGTATAGCTTTATCAATGTTTATTGAGATTTTATTAAGATTATAAATTATTTTAACTTTTTTTGTTTTCTTAAAAAAAGTATGATGCAATTCTTCAGTTATTAATTTAATATACTCGGCAAAATCAATTTTTGAAAAATTCTTCGATTCGTATAATTTTTCATGAACCAAAGTCATTGCTCTTATTCTTGCTTTTGCTTTTAAAAATATTTCAAATTGCTTTGAATCTTTGATTTCCTCTTCCTGCAGATTGAATAAACTTGTAATAATCTGAAAATTATTTTTAACCCTGTGATGAAGCTCATTAAGCAAAGTTTCTTTTTCCAGAAGAGTTTCGGATATTTTTATTTCATTGCTTTTTTGTTCGGTTATGTCCTGTCCAATAACCAATACAGATTTTACTTCTTTCAAATAGTCAAATTCGGGAATTATTCTTATATTAACATAAATAATTCTCTTTTTTCCTTTATACAAATACTCAGTTTCAAGAGATTTACCTGTTTTAAAAACCCTTGTGATATTGCTTTCCCAGAAGTTGCAAAACTCCTCGTTAATTCCGAGTT
Organism: Bacteroidales bacterium; assembly: GCA_041671145.1. Taxonomy (NCBI): domain Bacteria; kingdom Pseudomonadati; phylum Bacteroidota; class Bacteroidia; order Bacteroidales; species Bacteroidales bacterium. The sequence continues at coordinate 43,059 of JBAZBZ010000027.1, forward strand.
CGGAAAGTGTCCTATCAATAAATTTTTCTACAGGAATTTTTGTAATTTTCTCTACCGACTGATTTATATATAAAAATTTCAGGTCTTTATTAACTCTAATAATAATATCTGGAGTATTTTCAATGAGAACACGAAACTTTTCTTCACTTTCACGCAAATCTTCTTCAGCTTTTTTACGTTCAGTTATATCAATAAAAACACCTCGTAACCCACAAAATTTTCCTTCATTAATTATAGGTGTAGATTTTGATATGACATGAAAGATATTGCCTTTTTTGTCAGTTAAGTCGTATCCGTGTGAAGAAATTTTAATTCCTGCCATTATGCTTTTTACATTATCAATGGCTTTTTGTTTATATTCAGGTGTAAAAAAATCAAAAGCGTAAATGCCTTCGTCAACTTCTTCCTTTTTGGCTTTCATGAATTCGATTCCAAATTTGTTAACATAAGTAACTTTAAATTGAGTATCCAGTTCATAAACAAAAACAGGAAGCGTATCAGTAAGATTTCTGAAGCGTTCTTCACTTTCTTTCAAAGCAAATTCAGCTCTTTTACGTTCTGTAATATCACGAAAAATACTAAGTATTATAGGTTTGCCAAAGTAATTAACTATTTTAGCACTCACTTCTACGGGCATGATTTTTCCGCTTTTAGTTTTATGAAAAACCTCAAAAATATTTGACCCGTTTTTAATTATTTCTTTAATGTGAGGTTCAATAAATTTTGCGCTTTCTTCGGTATTAATGTCTTTTAACGAAAGTTTTTGAAATTCTTCTTTAGCGTATTCGTTTATCTCATGAGCTTTCTTATTAAAATCAATAAAATTACCTTCAAAATCATGAATCAATATTGCATCGTTGCTATTATCAAAGATTGTACGAAATTTTTCTTCGCTTTCTTTTAAAGCAAGTTCGGCTTTTTTGCGGTCATTTATATTTAGAAATACTCCCCTTGAACCGATTATTTTCCCATCTTTTAAAATAGGATGTGTTTTTGCAATTACATGATAAGTAGAACCATCCTTACGTAAAGCATGATATTCATTAATTGGTAATTCTTCTCCTTTAGAAACTTTTTTTATATTCTCTGATGCTCTTTCTCTATCCTCGGGAACTAAAAGTTTTGTGATATTAAAATTATTATGAAATTCTTCTCTTGAATACCCGGTATACTCTAATACAATGTCGTTAACAAAAGTAATTTTACCCTCTGCATCCCATTCACCTATTGCGGCAGGAACCAAATCAATAATATCATTGAATCTGGTTTCACTTAAATTCAACGCTTTTTCTTTTTGCCTCAGCTCAGTAATATTTTGAGCAATGCCAATTAATTGAACAGGATTTCCTTCGGCATTTCTTTTAAAAACCATTGTGCGACAGTTAAACCAAAGATGTTCTCCGTTTTTATGCAATAATTTATAATCAACCACATTAACTTCGTTATCTTTTAAATTTCTACTTTTATTAATTTCATTAAAAAACAAATCCCGTGAATCGGGATGGAATATTGATATGAAACTTTCATTGGATTTTATTATTTCTTCGGTAGTATAATTTAAAAGTTCATTAACATTATTATTTACATAAATGACTTTTTTCGTTTCTAAGTCATAAACATACTTAATATCAGGGGTTGTTTCAAAAAGTTTAATGTAAAATTCTATTTGCTCCGAGGAGTTCATTTTTAAAAATTTAAGCAAATGTACACAATTTTAAGTTATTACAATAAATTTTAATTTCAATTTTTTGTGTTATTTAAAATTACTACTTTCGCACCTTTATTTTTAATAAATAAATTAAACTTAATTATTATTT
>JBAZBZ010000028.1:0-30217 GCA_041671145.1 Bacteroidales bacterium
TAAGCAACAGTTTCAAAAGGATAAACCATGTTGAAAACAGTGAAATAGCCAAGGTCGCCGCCATTACCTTTTTTTAACGAACTCATTTTTGAAGCAGGTACATCTTTAGCTGTATAATCATCGGAAACTTCTTTTGCAACAGTTGAAAAATCTTCTCCTTTTAAAATTCTTTCTCTGATTTGCATTATTTTATTGTAAGCGGCAAGCGTATCTTTGGGAAGAGCTTCGGAAATGCAGTTAATTAAAATATGACTTGCTCTTATTTTTTTCTTCATTCTATCATAAGCTTCATTAATAAGTTTATCGTTTGCTTCTTTATCAGCAAGATATGGCTGTGCCAATTGTTTGCGATAACCGTTAAGTTCGCTGACAAAACTTTTGGTGGTGTCATAACCAAGCTCTTCGGCTTCTTTTACTTTCAATCTAAAGTTTATGTACATTTCAAGATAATCAGAAATGCTTTCCTGTTTCAAGTCGCTACCTTTATTATTATTTTTCAGGTAAACCGCCATAAACTCCGATTTAGTAATGGGCTTTCCTGCGATTGTGAGAAGAACAGGGTCGTTATTTTTTTGCTGTGCAAAAACAATAACAAAAAAAACTGATGTAAATACAGATAAAAAAAATCTTTTACTATTTGCTTTCATAATATTTATATGTTTTTAAAAGAGATGTAAATTTATTTTAATTTTCTATTTTCCAAAAAAAAATTAACAAATATTAACTAACGTTATGTAAAATGTGAATTGATACTTAACATAGAAGTCAAAAATATATGTATTATTATTTATTCATAACGCAATGACTCGATGGGGTCTAAGTTAGATGCTTTTGCTGCAGGATAATAACCCGAAATCAAACCAACCCCAAAACACAAAACAATTCCCGAAAAAATCCATTTCCACGGAACAATAAAACTGCTTCCTATCAACAATGAAATCATATTTCCTATAAGTATTCCAAGTATTATTCCCAGCATACCTCCCATCTGGCAAATTACAATTGCTTCAACAAGAAATTGTCTTTTTATTGTACTTTTATTTGCACCTGTTGCTTTTCTAATTCCAATTTCACGGGTTCTCTCTGTAACCGATACAAGCATAATGTTCATCAATCCTATCGCAGCACCAAGTAAAGTTATAAATCCGATAATTGTTGCTGATATAGTAACACGCTTTATGTTATCTATTAACATTTCGGCGATATTATCACTTTTGGCAACTTCAAAATTGTCTACTTGATATATACTTAATTTTCTGATATTGCGAAACAAGCCCGTGGCTTCACTAATCGCAGGTTTAACTTGTTGCGGGTTATTTACTCGTACTGCAATAGTATACGATTGGTCGGGTTGAGGAAAATTCCGGCGTGCATTATTCAATGAAATGAAGCAAATTCGGTCGCCGCTAAAGCCGATGCTTGAACCTTTTTCTTTAATCACTCCGATTACTTTATACTTTCCGTTTCCAATTTCAATTACTTTATTTAAAGGATTTTCTTTTCCAAATAAAGTAGAAGCAATTTCGCTTCCTATAACTGTTACATTATTGCCTAATATATATTCCTGAGGACTTAAATTTCTGCCTTTTTCAATTTCATATCCCCGGTTATAAAAATTATTTTCAGTAGCACCTATTAAACCTACATTAGGATTTGTTTTTTTCGACTGATATTTAACGGTAGTTGCACCCGATGCAAGAACCGATACTGAAACACTTGCAGGAAATTCAAATGCTCCAATAAAATTCATTGCTTCGTGATAAGTTATTTTAAGAAATATTTTCGGTTTTCTGCCTCCATGTCCAACATGAATGTTCATATCACTTCCGCGAATAGTAAAAGAATTTGCTCCGAGACGTGAAAAATTACTGCTTATTGAAGATTTTATGGATTCTATTGCAGTGAGAATTCCTACAAGCGCCATAATACCAAAAGCAATGATAAGCACTGTCAAAATAGTTCTTAGCAAATGGCTTCTAACGGAATTTAATGCAATTCTGATATTCTCGAACAAATGAAAACTCATAAATTTGAAAGCTAATTGAAGCGGGAAATTAAGTTGTAAAATTAAAAAATATTTTATCCTTACAAACTTTAATTTCAAATTCACGTAAAACTATTTTTTGATTTCTTTTTGATATATTTTAATATTTAATGAAAAAAATAATTATTCTTCTATTATTTCTGATTTCTGCTAAATCTTATTCTCAGGAAGTTTATACTTCCATTAGCAATACAGCTATTTACGAATTTTTAGATGAACTTGCAAACGGCAAAATAATTTCATTAAACTCTGCAATAAAGCCATATTCCAGAATTTATATTGCAAAAAAACTTAAGGAAGCAGATGAAAAAGGATATGCGCTTAATAAACGCCAGAAAAAAGAACTTGCTTTCTATCTGAAAGATTATGGAAAAGAATTACCGGGTTTGCAAATGAACATTTTTTTAGGGAAGCATTTCATTAAAAAGTTTTCAAAAGATACTGCATACAAAAATGTAAAAACAGATTTATTTTATTATAAAGATTCTATTTTCACTTTAACTATAAATCCTGTTTTGGGATACAAATATTTTTTAAATGAAAACGGTGATAATTATCATCGCTGGAACGGTGCGGAAGGATATGCATACATTGGAAAACATCTTGGTGTATATTCAAGCTTGCGTGATAATTATGAGAGCGAACTTTTTGCAAAAACACAATATTTGATTCAGCAACAAGGTGGAATATTCAAGTTTGATGGAAAAGGCGGCGATTTCGAAGAAGAACGCGGCGGTATTATCTATTCGTGGAAATGGGGTTCAATAGGAATTTTAAAAGACCAATTTACATGGGGAAATAATTATAATGGAGCAAATATATTTTCGGACAAACCACCTTCTTTTCCTTTTATTAAACTTCATTTAAACCCTGTCAAATGGCTCGATTTTACGTATATTCATGGCTGGATTGTTTCTGATGTGACAGATAGTTTAAGAAGCTATAAATTTATGTATGGCACCAGAACAGTTATATATCCTAAGTTTCTTGCCGCAAACATACTTACAATTACTCCTGTTAAGTTTTTAAATATTTCTATTGGGAATTCTATAATATACAGTGATATTGGCGTTCATCCCGGATACCTCATTCCCGTTATGTTTTACAAAGCTGTTGACCACAGCTTAAATACTATGTCTAATAATACCGGACAAAATGCACAAATGTATTTCGACATAAGTTCAAGAAATATTAAAAATCTGCATTTATACACTTCGTTCTATGTTGATGAAATTTCTATCAGAAATATGTGGAATGACAGCTTACAGTCAAACTGGCTCAGCGGGAAATTAGGTTTCAGATTAAGTAGTTTTCCAATAAAAAATCTTTCATTTATTGCTGAATATACACGTTCAAATCCTTTTGCCTACAGGCATTTTATACCAACTACCACTTTCGAATCAAATAAATACAATCTCGGATATTATTTAAAAGATAATGCCGAAGAATATTATTTCTGCTTACGTTATAAACCAATAAGAGGATTAACAACCGATATTTCATATACCGATTCGAAAAAAGGACCCGAATATGTTTATACAGGAACAGCAAAAAATGGATTAGGATTGCCTTTTATGAAAAATGTTGAATGGCAAAGCAAAGCTGTATCCGTAAAAATAAGTTATGAATTGATAAATGATGTTTTTTTATCTTTTGAATATATAAACAACTTTATAACCGGCAATTATTTAAAATACAATCCCGAATTCTATTGGGGCAATACCAACACTTATGTAGTCGGAGCTAATATAGGGTTCTAAATTAGTTTTCGGTTTAATGTTTAAAGTTTAGGAATTTTTTGTTTGTGCTGATAAATAAAAAAATCGGCATTAGAATAGTTGTGCTTAGTTTGTTACTTTGCACTTTTTATGCAGTCATTATAAAAAAACTTAATTTTAGTTTGTGAATATCAAAGGAATACAATTCGATTCGGAGTTTCGTTTTAAAACTTCACGAAGCAGTGGCGCTGGAGGACAAAACGTAAATAAAGTTTCATCAAAAGTGGAACTTGATTTTGATATTATAAATTCTGCTTTGCTTACCGAAGAGCAAAAACAAATCATTCTGCAAAAACTCACGAATAGAATTTCAAAAGAAGGAATATTGCAGGTAATTTCTCAAACCGAGAGAAATCAATTAGGAAATAAAGAAATTGCTATAAAAAAGTTTTATGAGTTACTCAATAAATGTTTTATTGTACGTAAAAAACGAAAACCAACAAAACCTTCCAGAAGCTCAAAAGAAAGACGTTTAGAATCCAAGAAACGAAATGCGGAAATTAAAAAATTAAGAAAAAAAGATTGGTAGCTCCCTTTGCAATCGTAGTGTAAAAAAGTAATATAATTTATTACAATTTTGCTTTAACTTCAATTTCTTCGTATCCTTCAATAATATCGCCTGCTTTAATGTCGTTGAAATTGGCAATATTCAATCCACATTCATATCCCGAAAGCACTTCTTTGGCATCATCTTTAAAGCGTTTTAAAGAAGCAAGAACGCCGGTATGAACAACAATGCCATTGCGAATCAGACGGATTTTGGTATTCCTGTTAACTTTTCCATCAAGAACATAACAGCCTGCCACGTTACCTGTTTTAGTAATATTGAAAACTTCTCTTATTTCGATATTGCATGTAATTTTTTCCTGTATCTCCGGTGATAGCATACCTTCCATAGCAGCTCTCACTTCTTCAATTGCATCGTAAATAATTGAATAATTTCTAATATCAATTTGTTCCTGCTCGGCAAGTTTTCGCGCATTCAGCGAAGGGCGAACCTGAAAAGCAATAATAATTGCATCGGAAGCTGATGCCAACAATACATCAGATTCGGTAACCTGTCCAACGGATTTATGAATTACACTTACCTGTATTTTCGGAGTGGATAATTTCAGTAACGAATCTGAAATAGCTTCTATTGAGCCGTCAACATCACCTTTAACAATTATATTAAGTTCCTTGAAATCACCAATGGCAATTCTTCTTCCGATTTCATCAAGTGTAATGTGTTTCTGCGTTCTTATGCCTTGTTCTCTTTGCAATTGCTGCCGTTTATAAGCAATATTTTTCGTTTCTTTTTCATCTTCCATTACATTGAATTTATCACCTGCCTGCGGAGCACCGTCCAAGCCGAGAATAAGTACCGGAGTGGAAGGACCTGCTGTTTCAACTCTTTGATTTCTTTCATTGAACATCGCTTTAACTCTGCCAAAATGATAACCTGCTAAAACTATATCTCCGATTTTAAGTGTTCCTGATTCAACTAATATAGTTACAACATAACCTCTTCCTTTATCAAGTGTGGATTCGATAACCGTGCCAACAGCCATTTTCTTAGGATTAGCTTTTAAATCCAGCATTTCGGCTTCGAGAAGTACTTTCACAAGTAATGAATCAATGTTAATTCCTTTTTTTGCCGAAATTTCCTGAAATTGATATTTCCCTCCCCAATCCTCAACAAGAATGTTTACATTAGAAAGCTCTTGTTTTATTTTGTCAACATTTGCATTTGGTTTATCAATTTTATTTATCGCTATAACAATTGGTACACCGGCTGCCTGTGCATGATTAATGGCTTCAATTGTCTGAGGCATAACACTGTCATCGGCGGCAACAACCAAAATAACAACATCGGTAACTTTTGCACCTCTTGCACGCATTGCTGTGAAAGCTTCGTGACCGGGTGTATCAAGAAATGTTATTTTTTTCCCGTTCTCCAAACATACTTCATAAGCACCTATATGTTGAGTGATACCGCCTGCTTCACCTGCAATAACATTGGTTTTCCTTATATAATCTAATAATGATGTTTTGCCATGGTCAACATGTCCCATAACTGTTACAATTGGTGCTCTTGGCTTTAAATCTTCTTCTTTGTCTTCTTCAGTTTTTATTGATTCCTGAACTTCCACACTCACAAACTCCACTTTATAACCGAATTCTTCAGCAACTATTGTCAATGTCTCAGCATCGAGCCGCTGATTTATGGAAACAAACATTCCTAAATGCATGCAGTTTGAAATGATTTCGGTAACGGGAACATTCATCATTGTTGCCAGTTCATTGGCAGTTACGAACTCGGTAACTTTAATGATTTTCTTTTCGATTTCCTGTTTTTCCTGTTCTTCAATATTTTTTTGACTTACTTCTTCACGTTTTATTCTTCTGTATTTTGAAGTTTTTGATTTTCCGGTACCACTTAATTTTGCAAGAGTTTCTTTTATTTGTTTTTGAATTTCCTCTGCGGTTGGTTCAACTCTTACTATTTGTTTTTTTCTCTTGTCTTTAAAATTATAGGTACTTTCCTTATGATGTTTTTCCCTTTTTTCCTGAGTTCCGGCCAAATCAACTTCTTTATGTTTCTTCCATTCTTTTTTTATTCTTTTTCTTTTTTTCCTTTTTGAAGGGTCAAAAGGATGAGAGGGAGATGAGCCTGCAAGCTTTTTTTGTTCTTCGGTTTTTTCAACAGGCAACTCAATTTTTCCAAGTATTGTGGGACCTTCAAGTTTTTTTATTTCTGTTTTATAAAGTATATCCTCCACTTTTTCTTCAATCTCGGGGATAATCTCAATCTCAGTTGGAGTTATTGTTTCTTTATTTTCAACTTCTATTGGAACTTCTGCCGTTTGCCCGTTTTCATGAATTGTGGGTTCTTCCTCTTTCTTCTTTTTATCTGATTTTTTTTCTTTTTCTTTTGTTCCTCTTTTTTCTTTTTTTAATTCTATCTTTCCTACAATTTTTAAATTTATTTCGTCAATTTCCTTATCCTCGTATTTGGAAATTTCTTTTGGTTTTTCCTTTTTTTCTTTGCTTTTTGTTTCTGTATCTTCTTTGGATTTTGTAACAGTTTCTGTTTTGCTGTCTTCTTTTGCGGAAGTTTGTTGCGTTGATTTTATAAGTAACTCTTTTGATTCAATTTCATTGTTAACGGAGGGGGCTTCAATTTTGTTGTCATCAATAGTAATGGTCTCTTTTCTTGCAGTTCCTATAGATATAAGTTTTGACTTTTCTTTAACGGATTTTTCGGATTGAAATTCTGCAAGCAGAATCTCATAAGTTTTCTCATCAATTTTTGCATTGGGATTGTTATCAACCTTATGCCCTTTTCTTATAAGAAATTCAACAATAGTATGCATTCCAATATTTAACTCTCTTGCAACTTTACCAAGCCGTTTAACTTGTATATTCTCTTCGGTCATATAAAATTTATTGTTACTTGTTTTTTAATTTATATTATCACTGCAATTCAGCATCAAATAATAATTATACAAATGTATTACTTTTATTTTATAAAAAAGTTTATTAACCTATTCGAATTCTTCTTTTAAAATTTTAACAACTTCCTTGATAGTTCCTTCTTCAAGGTCGGTGCGTTTTACAAGGTCATCCACGCTCATTTCCAAAACACTTTTTGCAGTGTCGCAACCAATGGCTTTCAATTCGTCAATTATCCATTCGTCAATTTCGTCACTGAATTCATTAAGGTCAACATCTTCAACATCGGGTTCAGAATCTCTGTAAACATCAATTTCGTATCCTGTAAGTTTTCCTGCTAACTTTATATTAAACCCTCCTTTGCCAATGGCGAGTGAAACCTGATCGGGTTTTAAGAAAACTTCAGCTTTTTTATTTTCTTCATCAATTTTTACCGATATGATTTTCGCAGGACTCAATGCTCTTGTAATAAACAATGTTAAATTGTTTGTGTAATTAATTACGTCAATATTTTCATTACGCAATTCACGTACAATTCCGTGAATTCTTGAACCTTTCATTCCAACACATGCACCTACAGGGTCAATTCTGTCGTCATAAGATTCTACTGCTACTTTTGCTCTTTCGCCCGGCACCCGTACTATTTTTTTGATTGTTATTAAACCATCAAACACTTCGGGAACTTCCGATTCAAACAATCTCTCAAGAAAAGCAGAAGATGTGCGAGAAAGAATGATTTGGGGATTATTGTTTTTCATATCCACTTTTAAAACAACCGCTCTTATTGTATCTCCTTTTCGGTAAAAATCAGTTGGTATTTGTTCCGATTTGGGAAGTATAAGTTCATTTCCTTCATCGTCAATAATCATAATTTCTTTTTTCCATACCTGATATACTTCGCCGGTGATAATTTCTCCGACTCTGTCTTTATATTTTTTATAAATGGAATCTTTTTCGAGTTCCAGAACTCTCGAAGCAAGGTGCTGACGTAATGAAAGAATAGCTCTTCTTCCGAACTGATTCATGTCAATTATTTCGGAAACTTCTTCACCGATTTCAAAATCGGGTTCGATTTTTATTGCATCGGAATAAGCAATTTCTGTATTAGGGTCTTGTAAAGCACTGTCTTCAACAATTGTTCTTGAATGCCATACTTCAAGGTCGCCTTTATCTATATTCACAACAATATCGAAATTGTCGGTTGAACCGTATTTCTTTTGAATCATGTTTTTCAGAGTATCTTCAAGAATACGCATCATTGTAACACGGTCGATGTTTTTTATATCTTTAAATTCTGCAAATGATTCAACTAAATTCAGATTTTCCATTTTATTTTAATTTAAAATTTTATAAATGATTTGGTTTCTTTAATGAGTTTATATGGTATATTTTGAGTTTCGGTACTAAATTTATTTTTGGCTTGCTTTTTCATAACCTGAATTTCAATGCCGTTTTCATCGGCTTTTAATAATTTTCCTGTTCGTTTAATTCCATCATAACCAACAACACTGACATCTTTATTAATATTTTTCAAATACTGCCTGAAAACTTTAAACGGCTGGTTCAAACCCGGTGATGAAACTTCAAGTTCAAAATCTTCATTATCTCTGTTAAGTTTTGTTTCAATAAATCTGCTTATTTCAGCACATTCGCCAATGGTTATATTTTGAACACTGTCGAGTGAAATTAAAATTTTATTGTTTGATGAAATCTTAACATCCACAATGAATTTATCACTTTCTTTTATTTTTTCTTCAATAATATTTTTAACATTTTCGATGCTGAGCATAAAATTTTGTTTAAAACAAGAGGGGACTTTCCGTCCCCTCATTTTATATCTTTGCCTTTAAGAAATGCAAATGTAAGAATAAAAATTAATATTATCAAAATTTTAATTAAATTTGTTTTAATGATTAATGAAAAACTTATGGCTTTAATAAAATCAATAAAAGGGAATACGCCTAAAATAGGAAACAACTGTTTTCTTGCCGATAATGCAACTTTAATCGGAGAAGTTGAAATAGGTGATAATTGCAGTGTTTGGTTTAATACGGTTGTGAGAGGCGATGTGCATTCCATAAAAATAGGAAACAATGTGAATGTTCAGGATGGCGCTGTAATTCACTGCACATATAAAAAGGCATCTGTGAATATCGGTAATAATGTTACAATTGCACATAATGCAATAATTCACGGCTGTACTATTAAGGATAACGTTCTCATAGGTATGGGCGCCATAATAATGGATGGAGCGGTTGTGGAAAGTAATTGCGTTGTTGCTGCCGGTTCGGTTGTTCTAGAAAATACAACTATTGAATCGGGAAGCGTTTATGCCGGTGTTCCTGCAAAAAAAATAAAATCAATAAGTAAAGATTTAATGGAAGGGCAAATAGAACGCATTGCAAAAAGTTATGCAATGTATGCAAGCTGGTATGATAAATGAGAGATTGAAAAAGTTTGTTATTTGCAGTTAGAAGAAAATAACTTTAGGTTTATGAATACAAATTAAAAAATATCGAACATCGAATAATGAATATCGAATGTCGAAGTTTTTACCGATGACTATTGACTTTGAACTGAAAACAGGAAACCGAAAACTATAAACTTATTTTATAAGTCCTAATTTTTTCTTCACCAGAGTTGTAATATCATCGCTTTTGTCGCTATATAATACTGCGCCTACCGATTGACTTGCATCAAAAACATAAGTGTATCCGTTTTCTTTAGCAACATCTTCGATTGCTTTTTTTGCTTTATCAATAATAGGAGATAAATATTCATTTTGCTTTTTCTGAAGCTCTTCCTGTGAATTTTGCTGGAATTCCTGAATTCGCGATTGAAGTTCGCTTAATTCTTTTTGTTTAGTTTGTTTAATCAAATCAGTATATTCTTTTTCTTTGCTCATGTATTCGGTATATTTTGTCTGCAATTCGGCTTCCATGGCTTTTAACTGTGTGTCAAGGGTTTTAGCAAGAGTTTCAATTTTTGTTTTAATCGAATCTCTTTGTGGCATTGCTTGTAACAATTCTTCTGAATTGATATGACCTATTTTTTGCTTTGTTTGTGCCGATATGTTAGCAGCAGAAAATAATAAAATCAAAATACCGGCTGCAATTAATTTTCTCATTTTTATTTTTTTTAAGTTATTAATAATTATTTTTTTGTTTATTTCCTTCTTTATTAGTATTGAATGTTCCGGGTTTGTATCCAAATTTTTCCAAAACCTGGTCGCTTAAATCGAGTCGGGGATTTGAATATAACATTATTAAATCACCTGATTTATCAAAAATAACCATATAGTTTCCGGTCGTTGCTATTTCATTTATTGCATTGTAAACTTTATCCTGTATGGGTTTAATAAGTTCCTGTCGTTTTTTAAACAAATCACCGTTATTTCCGAATCTTTGTTTTTGGAGGTCTTTAGCTTCTTTTTCTTTTTTGATAATTTCTTCCTGACGTGATTTTTTTATTTCTTCCGGTAACAAAATCTGTTCGGCTTGAAAAGCTTTATAAAGTTTATCTATTTCGGCAAATTTAGCTTCAATTTCTTTTTGCCAATCAATGGATATTTGATCCAATTGGGCTTGCGCTGCATTGTATTCAGGCATATTTTCCAGAATGTACTTTGTATCAACATAAGCAAACTTCTGGCTGAAAGTTGACATGGTTGAAAAAACCACTAATGCTAATATTAAAAGTATTTTTTTCATTTTTAAAGTCCCCAAAATTAGTAATAAAAAATTAATAACAAATTATTTATTTTACAATAACGCAAAATTCATGCAAATTTATATAAAATCTTAAATATTTATATTTTCATAAAATAAAAAAAACAGCAATAATTGAATATTGCTGCCTTTTAATATACTTAAAATTGCTAAATGGTTGAATTGTTAAATTGTTGTTTCTATCTTTTTTATGTATTGTTTACTTATAGAAATTTATCAATTAAACAATTTTGTTTCAGCAAAAAGTTAAATTTTTAACCGTTTGCAGTATTAAATAAAGATTTAATTTATTTTCCTAATTCCTTTATTGCTTCTGCGATAGTAATTCTTACACCATCTTTATAAGGTGTAACAAATGAACCAACATCAATTTTCTTTTTAAATTCATCATTAAATTGCTTTGCCTGTTCATAACTATCGAATGAGCCAATAGCGTATTTGTATTTATCTTGCTGTAAACTTATGAAAACTTCATCAAGAATATTATAATTGAAAAGGAAATAACTTCGGCTAACTTTATACGATGATGAGCATATCTGAATTCTGTAAACTATTCCTTTTTGTGATTCTGAAATTTCTGTAACTAAAGGTGCTTTTTGCCTTATAACCCCTTCAGTATTTTCTCTTATTTCATTTTTTATAACGATGTATTTTGATTTAAGTTCAAAAACATTATCATCATAATAATTATTTTCTATTGCAGGTGGATGTTTTTTATATGATGAGTAAGTAACATTTTCTCCTATACCTGTTGGATATAATACAAGCACATCATTTTGGGTGTTGTCAATGTTATATCTTCCGCTTGCAATTAGAGAATCCCTTATATACATTTGATATAGCAATGAATCTGTAAGAGTAACTCCATTTTCATCAACTATAGCTTCTTTTGGTGTATTTGGTTCTTTATCCAAATAATCAGGAACGCCATCTCCATCTTCGTCAAGAGGACATCCTTTTTCATCAACTTTTACTCCTTGGGGTGTTTCGGGACATAAGTCATTAATATCTTTCACACCATCTCCGTCGCTGTCAATAATATCTAATCCGGTAAAATCAACATTTGCATAATATTTATCTTCAATTTCTCTGATTGATTTACCACTCAGGTTATACTGCAACGAAATACCTGAAAACATAAATCCGTCTTTATGATTGCCTGCTGCGTAACCGTCAATGTAATCACTGTTTGCATGGTAATAAGCCATTGTAAAATTAACTTCAACCTTATCTGATAATTTGTACTTTAATCCCCATCCCATTTGTAATGTCAAACAAATTTTGCTGAATGAATTTTCATTGTCTAATTTAGTTTCGTATTTGTAATCTCTTTTTATTATGTTTCCTGTTTGAGGATTACTTTCGTCATATTCCATGTCTCTTATTGAACCATCAGGCCAGTTAAAATATAATTTTCCGTTTGCGTCTTTAATGTCAGTGTATGGATTAAAAGTAAGAAAACCAATTCCTGCAAAAACAAATGGTGCAAATTTTGATTTTTTATTAATTATAATGTCATTATCAAGGTGAATGTATGCATTTGCATTTATTCCGAATGTATTTGTTTCAAAATTCAGGCTTCTGCCGCCTTTTCTTTTTTCACTGTCTGATAATTTGCCATCAATTAAGTTTAAGGCAATACCAACAACATTAAATCTTTTTTCAACAAAAAGGTTTATTCCTTTACGAAAATTTGAATTAATACTAACACCTTGTTTTTTTTCACCTAAATCGCCGTAAAAAGAAGCAATATAAGGTCCAAATCCTACTGAAGGCAGCTTATATATATCATAACTGTCTCCTTCTTTTTCTTTATTGATGGTATCTTTTTTAATTTTTAAAGTATCGCTTTCGCTTTTTTGGGCAAAAGAATACTTGATTATCAAAATAGAAAAGAAAAGAAGTAAGTATTTTTTATTAAAAAAAATAATTTTTGACATTTTGCAAAATATTTTAGTTTATCAATTTTCTTATACGCTATTACCATTTGTAAAGTTACGAATTAAGATATTGTTAAAAAAATTAAAAATTGGGTTTAAGCATATATTTGTTATAAAACTTATTAATCAGATTTATTGCTTCATCGGGAGTGTCTACAATAGTAAATAAATCCAAATCATTTTTAGTTACATTTTTTTCTTTCAAATAAACGGTATTTTTGAGCCATTTTGAAAGGTCGTTCCAGTATTCTTTGACAACTAATATTATTGGAAATCTGGCTATTTTATTAGTTTGAATAAGTGTAATGGCTTCAAACATTTCATCGAGAGTTCCAAATCCACCGGGTAGTGCAATAAAGCCCTGTGAATATTTCATAAACATCACTTTTCTTATAAAGAAATAATGAAAAGAAACAAGTTTATCAGAGTCAATATACTTGTTGGGATTTTGTTCAAAAGGCAAGTCAATATTCAATCCCGCGGATTTTCCTCCTGCCATTTTAGCTCCTTTATTCGCAGCTTCCATGATGCCGGGACCGCCACCTGTTATTATGCCATATCCATTTTTTGTTAATTTGAAAGCGATTTCTTCTGCCATTTTATAATACTTATGTTTTGGGTCTGTGCGTGCAGAGCCGAAAACCGTAACACATGGACCTATAGCAGCAAGTTTTTCAAAACCTTCAACAAACTCGGCAATTATTTTAAATATCTGCCACGAGTCGTTACTTTTTTGCTCACTCCAGCTTCTGTGTACAAAAGCATCCCTGATTTTTTCTTCACCATCAAATTTTATCATATATCAATCTTTGATTTAATAATACAAAACTATCAAAATTTGGTCTAAAATGCAAATGGGAACATAAAGTATTTAGTTACTATTGGTAACTTATTTGTGAAACTTTTGGCAGGAAAATGTTTTTATCTCACAAGAATTTATTTTAGAACCAATTCTTTTTTCAAAAATTGTGCAGTATAACTTTTTTTGTTTTCAGCAATTTCTTCTGGAGAACCTTCGCAAATAACATAACCTCCTCTGTCACCACCCTCCATGCCCAAATCAATTATATGGTCGCATGATTTTATGATTTCCATGTTATGTTCAATAATTATTACGGTATTTCCCTTGTCAGCCAAACGATTTAAAACATCAAGCAGTATTCTTATATCATCAAAATGGAGTCCGGTTGTTGGCTCATCGAGTATGTAAAGTGTTTTTCCCGTATCTTTCTTTGAAAGTTCAGCAGCGAGTTTGACTCTTTGCGCTTCACCTCCAGAAAGTGTTGTGGATTGCTGGCCAAGTGTGATATAACCCAAACCCACATCTTTGAGGGTTTTTATTTTTTGAATAATAGAAGGAATATTTTCAAAAAATTCAACTGCCTGTTCAATGTTTAAATTAAGGATGTCGTTTATGGATTTTCCTTTGTACCTTATTTCAAGCGTTTCGCGGTTATATCTTTTGCCCTGACATGCTTCACAGTTTACATAAACATCGGGCAGAAAATTCATTTCTATTGTTTTCATTCCGGCACCTTGGCAAACTTCACATCTTCCTCCTTTTACATTAAAAGAAAATCTTCCGGGAGAATAGCCCCTGATTTTCGATTCGGGAAGTTCGGTAAAAAGTTTTCTGATATCATCAAATACTTTTGTATATGTTGCAGGATTTGAACGCGGCGTTCTTCCTATCGGCGATTGGTCTATTTCAATGACTTTATCAACGAACTTAATTCCTTCAATTGACTTGTACGGCAATGGTTTCGTGGTTGCTCTGTAAAAATGATGACTCAAAACAGGATATAAAGTTTCGTTAACAAGCGATGATTTGCCGCTTCCCGAAACACCGGTTATGCAGAGCATTTTTCCCAAAGGAAAACTCACATTCAGATTTTTAAGATTATTTCCGCTTGCTCCGTATATTTTAAGGAATTCACCGCTTCCCTTTCTTCTTTTTTCGGGAACTTTTATTTTTTTCTCACCACGAATATATTGAGCCGTGAGCGAATCGAAATTCTTTAATTTGTCGGGAGAACCTTCTGCAACTATGTTTCCTCCGTGTATTCCTGCTTTTGGTCCTAAATCAATAACATGGTCGGCTGATAAAATCATTTCTTTATCATGTTCTACAACAATAACAGAATTGCCGTTATCTCTGAGTTCTTTGAGATTATTTATTAATTTTAAATTATCTCTTTGATGCAACCCGATGCTTGGTTCATCGAGAATATATAAAACTCCAACTAATTTTGTGCCTATTTGCGTTGCAAGTCGTATTCGCTGCGATTCGCCACCCGACAAACTGTTTGTGTTTCGGTTCAGCGTTAAATAATCAAGTCCTATTTCAAGAATAAAATTAATGCGGTTTTTAATTTCTTTTATTATTTCCTGTGCTATCTTATGGTTTTTTTCAGAAAGGACATCCTCTATATTATTCACCCAGCTTTGCAGTGCAACAATATCAAAATTTGCAATTTCTGTAATATTTTTATTATTGATTTTAAAATACAAAGATTCCTTTTTTAATCTCGCACCGTTACATTCCGGACATTTTATTTTATTCATAAATTCCTGCGCCCATTTTCTCATTCCGCCCGATGAGGATTCATTATTTTGTTCAACAATAAAATTTACTATTCCGTTAAAAGTTAAAGAGTAATTTGTGTAAACTCCCAAAAATTCATTTTTTACTTTGAAGATTTCATCTGAGCCATAAAGTATTATATTCAAAGCATCTTCCGGGATATCTTCAATGCTGGTGTCGATAGTAAAATTGAATTTTTCGCCGATTGCAATAAGCTGGTTGAAAATCCAGTTGTTTTTATAATCGCCGATAGCTGTAATTCCTCCTTTTCTTATTGTCTTTTTTTTATCAGGCATGAGCTTGTTTATGTCAATTGCTGATATTTCGCCAAGTCCGCTGCAATGAGGACATGCACCATAAGGAGAATTGAATGAAAAAGTGTTTGGTTCGGGTTCATCATAAGAAATTCCCGATGTAGGACACATAAGGTGTTTGCTGTAATGTGTTGTTTTTTCTGACTCCTGTTCAAGTATCATCAAAACGCCTTTACCGTATTTCAGAGCAGTTTGCACCGAGCTTTTAACGCGATGTTCGGAATTTTCGTTAACATCAATTCTGTCAATTACAATTTCTATATTATGAATTTTATATCTGTCCACGCTCATGTTTACGGTTATATCACGCATTTCTCCATCAACTCTCACTTTTATAAAACCGTATCTTCTTATTTGCTCAAACAAATCCCTGTAATGTCCTTTTCGGGCTTTAACAACAGGAGCAAGAACAATAATTTTATTATTATTAAATTTATTAAGAATAACTTCAATTATGTGAGCTTCGGTATATCTAACCATTTTTTCGCCTGTAACATAAGAATAAGCATCAGCAACTCTTGCATACAACAACCGTAAATAATCATATATTTCGGTGATGGTTCCCACAGTAGAACGTGGATTTTTATTTGCCGTTCTTTGTTCTATTGAAATAACAGGACTCAGCCCTATTATATTGTCAACATCAGGTCGTTTCAGTTCTCCGATAAACTGGCGTGCATAAGCCGAAAAACTTTCAATGTAGCGGCGCTGGCCTTCGGCATATATTGTGTCAAAAGCGAGAGATGATTTGCCGCTTCCGCTTAAACCGGTAAATACAACCAGCTTATCACGCGGAATGGTTACATCAATGTTTTTGAGATTGTGCTCTTTTGCTCCTTGTATGATTAAATTGTCTGCCAATGGCTGTTATAACTTGAAAAAGTGTGCAAAGTTATGTTTTTTTCAGGAAAGAATTTATATTATTTTATTTTTATTAATAAATAAAGAATAAAAAAATATTACTTTTATACCACGATTTTTAAAAAGAGAAAAAATGGAAAAAGAAATTATAAAAAATAAAATTATTGATTTGCTCGAAAGTATTACCGAACAAACAGAAAACATACTCAGTAAAGAACAAAAAATTCCGCAGATAGAACTTGATATTACTATGAATTATCTGAGAGAACTGTATGAACAGTTCTGTATTCTTAATAAAATCAACAATATTACCGGAGTGGAAAAAACTGATATTGAAGAAAAACGTGAAATAACTAAAGAAATAAAAATCGAAAACAAAAAGATTTCTGAAACAACTGAAATAAAAGAAGAAGTGAAATTAGTTCAACAGGATAAAAAAGAGGAAATAAAAACAACCGGTAAAACAAAAACAACAACACCACTTGATTTGTTTGGTGACAGTATATCAATATTAAAAGACAAATTCCAAACCGAACCTACGTTTAATGATAAAATGTCGGGTGAAACGGAAGATAAAAGAATATTATCAAGAATTCAAAATCAAACATCAAAAGATATTAAAACGTCAATTGGAATAAACGAAAAGTTTTTATTCATAAATGAGCTTTTCGATGGAAACATGGAAGATTACAATGATGCAATAAATTTCCTGAATGAAAACTGCAGTGAAATTTCTGAAGCGGAAAATTACATAAGTGGATTAAGCGAAAAATATAACTGGGATAAAAATAAATCGTCGTTTGGCATTTTGAAAAATCTGGTAGAAAAAAGATTCAAATTGTAAAATAATAGCTGCGAGCTACAAGCTTCGAGCTGCGAGGAAAACATAAATTAACAACAAACCACAAACATTATTTTTTAACTCTTCTCCCTTTCCATTTATATGTTCTTAAATTTCCTGTTAATCCTACGAAAAAAACATAGAAAATATAAAATAATTCTGCGAGGATAAAATACTTAAGTAATGAATTTTTATTGAAAAATTTCGTAACGCTTTTTATGAAAATATAATCAAAAAGTATTTTGATTGCGAAAAGCATAGTAAAAGAATAAAAAATATTTTTTGAAAATACCGATAAAAAGGCAGAAATTAAAATAAATGCATTAAAACAATAAATCAACAAAGCAATTACTATAACCGAAAAATCTTTATATCCGCTGCTTTTAGAAACCCATCTTGTTCTTTGTTCATAAAAATCGCTAAAAGTTTTTTTTGCATTTGTAAATATCAAAGCATTTTCAGATTTAAGAAACATAATTTTATCGCGGAATTTATTTTTAAGAGCAAGCATCAGAAACATATCATCGCCTGAAGTATATTTATCAATATATCCGGTTGAATCAAAAAATGCCTCTTTTGTATATGCTATATTTGCTCCATTGCACAAAATGGGATTTTTTAATAGTGCAGATGCACCCGCAGAACCCGTTAAACTTAAAAATTCAAGTGATTGTATTTTTTCGAAAATATTTTTCTCGTTATGAAAAACAACAGGTAAAATTATCATTTTCGGTTTTTCCTTTTCATAAAAAGAAATAATCGTTTCGAGCCATAATTTTCCCGCAATGCAATCACCATCAGTTGTAATTATTAATTCTCCTTTTGCTTGTTTTATTCCTTCGAGAATTGCTTCTTTCTTGAACGATTTTTCACCTTTAAGTTCAATTAATTTTATTGATATTTCGGAATGTATTGCTTTTATTTTTTCAACTGTTGAATCTGTAGAATTATCATCAATAACTATTATTTCGAAAAAATCTTTGGGATATGTTTGCTCAATTATACTTTGTAAACAATCTGTAATGTTTTCTTCTTCATTTCTTACGGGAATTATGATGCTTGCAAAAGTATTGTTATTGTTGGCAGAAGAAACAAATCCTTTTTCCCTAAGCCATGTATAAATAAATAAGCTGATTAAAAAAATGTATGAAATGCAAAGTATTATTGCTGTAAAATAATAAAAAATCATTTAAGAATTTTTAGAATTATAACGAGAATATTGTGTGTAATATATTTAATGTTTTTCGATGTAATTGTCAAGTTCTTTATGCCATTCATCGGGTTCATAAGTTTTAGTAACCGTTTCATTTGCAAATAGTAAATCTAACAGATATTGTGGTTTTTTTCCGCCAATATAAACCGATTTGATGCAAGATACACAATAAACAATAACATCATCCATAGGCATCTCTGATGTCCGTTTTATCATTTGTTTTTTCACTTCTTCCGTAGAGATAATACCATAAAAACTATCTCCACAACAGATGCTTTTTGTTCTTGTGTTCTTAGGTTCTACTAATGTAATATTCATTTTGTGAATAATTGTTCTTATTGCATTATGTACTCTTTCCTGTTCTCGTGTTGGACAAGCGTCAATAATTGACATGCGTCTGCCATAATAATCCGGAAAAATAAAAAAATCGCTTTCAGCCAGGATTTCCCACAAAGAAATAGTTGAAGTATTTTTATAATCATTTCCAAATCGCTTATCACAACCCGGACAAATATTTATTACTTTAGTCATTGTTGCTAATTGAGGGTCGTGACGACAGCAAATCTGCAATTCATCCATTTCACCTAAATTTTTATTTAGAATTAAATGTAATTTTTCGGCTAACTCCGGTTTATATAACATTAAAGCACATCCCGGTGCAAAAACTGTTTTCATTATATTTCTTCTTTATATTGAAAGTTGTATATATTCATATATATTGTTACAAACAACTTATTTATAAGGTTACCTTTGGTTTTTTAATCTTCCAAATTTAACAATATTTTTAATTCTCCTCAATAATAATTCCCGCATTCAAAAGTCCACAAAAATTACTACCTTTGAACTCTAAATAATAAAAATGTCAGAGATAGTTGCAATAATAGGACGACCGAATGTAGGAAAGTCAACATTTTTTAATCGCATGACTGAAAGCCGCACCGCCATTGTTGATGAAATAAGCGGAGTAACGCGCGACAGAATATACGGAAAAGTAGAATGGTGCGGAAAAGAATTTTCGATAATTGACACAGGAGGATTTGTTGTCGGTTCGGATGATGTTTTTGAAGAGCTTATTCGCAAACAAGCTTCAATTGCAATTGAAGAAGCAAACATAATTCTTTTCATGGTTGATGCCATTGAAGGAATTACGCCACTTGATGAAGAACTTGCAGATATTTTGAGAAAAGCAAAAAAGAAAATTTTTGTTGTTGCAAATAAAGTTGATACTCCCGATAAAATTCCGCTTGCAAGTGTTTTTTACCGTTTCGGACTCGGCGAAATATATACAGTTTCATCAATCAACGGCAGCGGTTCAGGCGAATTGCTCGATGAAATTGTTAAAAATATTGAAGTAAAAAATACGGAGGATGAAGAAGAAATTCCGAGAATTGCCATTGTGGGCAGACCAAATGTAGGAAAATCATCATTGCTAAATTCTCTTATTGGTGAAGAAAGAAATATTGTTACACCTATTGCAGGAACCACAAGAGATTCAATACTTACAAAATATAATAAATTCGGCTATAATTTTTTTCTTGTTGATACCGCTGGCATCAGAAAAAAAAATAAAGTAACAGATAATCTCGAATTTTATTCTGTAATGCGCGCCATTCGGGCGATTGAAAATTCAGATGTAATTCTACTTTTGATTGATGCAACCGAAGGATTGGAATCGCAGGACATGAACATTTTTTCGCTTGCAATTTCAAATTCAAAAGGTGTTGTAATTCTTGTAAACAAATGGGACCTTGCCGAAAAAAACAATAAAACTCTTGGTGAGTTCGAAGAATTTCTTAAGAAAAAACTTGCACCATTCAGTGATGTTCCTATACTTTTTATTTCGGCTCTCACAAAGCAAAGAATAAATAAAGCATTGGAAATTGCAATTAAAGTTTATGAAAACCGCAAACGACATATTTCCACTTCAAAACTTAATAATGTTTTACTTCCGTTAATTGAGAAGTGTTCGCCGCCTACAGTTAAAGGAAAGCAAATACGAATAAAATACATAACGCAATTACCGACACATTCGCCTGCTTTTGCATTTTTCTGCAATCTTCCGCAATATGTCCGCGAGCCATATAAAAGGTATTTGGAAAATAAAATTCGTGAAAATTTTGATTTTTCAGGTGTTCCTATAAAAATATTTTTGAGAAAAAAATAATTGCTTTATATTTCGAAATCAGTAAGCCCTTTATAAAATTTTTTTCTTTCATTTTCATTAATTTTATTTTCCATTACAGCTTTTCTTATTAATGAACCAAGTGTATGCCAATCAAAATATACCCGGTATAACGCAAACTCGTCAGTAATAAAATCATTGTCTCTCAGAACAAATGCATATTCTGTTCTTCCATCTGTATTGTCTCTTATAACCTTTTCTAAACAAAGAGTATATTGACTGTCTTTTGGTTTTACACTTGTTAATCTTATATGTTTTGCCATAAATTTTATTTTTAAACTATTACGGCAAATATAGTAATTATTAGTTTATTTTAATATAATAAAAAATAATTATTAGTTTAATTATTGCAACTGTTAGTTCCTTTAAATAACAATTCTAAGTTGTATTTTTGTTTATATAATATGGATATAAAAGAATTAGGCAAAAAAATACGTCAATTAAGGACGAACAAAAACCTTAGTCAGGAAAATGTTGCTAATGATTTAGGTATTTCAGTCACCGCTTTTTCTAAAATAGAAAGAGGTGAAACTAATATTCCTTTTAAAAGATTAGTGCAGATTTCGGAGTATTTCGGTTTAAAGGTTAAAGATTTTTTTCAGTTAAATGAAAAAAAAGAAAATAAAAATCAATATGTGCAAAAAGAAGAACAATCAAACATTGTAAGTGATACGGAAACAAAATATATAACTGACATTGAAAACCTGAAAAATGAAATAATCCAGCTCAAAGAACTATTAAAAGCAAAAGATGAGATTATCAACTTGCTTAAACAAAACAATCAAACTTAAGAAATTGCCACGATGAATTTAAATTTGATGAAAAAACTTTTGGTTCTATAGTTCAGTATCCCGCAGGTCATGGTGAAGTAAATGAATCCGGTAAATGTTTTGTTTTATCTGACTCAAATTTCTTTGGCAATTAAATTTTTTTTCAGTGTTCATTAATTTTCATTGATTTCCATTGTGAAAGTTTCTTTCAGCGTTTTTGTAATTGAAATTAAATCTTCCTTGGTTGTAGAGTTTTTAATATTTTTCATTATTACTTTAATAAGTTTGTCGGAATAAGAATCGAGCATTTCATTTATTATTTCTTTATGTTTTTCATCTAAATTATCAAGTTCTTTTTTGTATGACGATAATGTTTTTTGTTTCAATATTTCAAGTTCTTTTTTAATTTCAAACATTGTAGGAATAATGAATTGCTTTGAGTACCAATCATAATAATCTTCCGAAATTTCTTCAATTATTTTTTCTGCTTTACCTGTTTTGGATATGCGATAACTTATGTTGGAACTTACAAGTTTATTAATATCATCAATAGAGTAAACAAGATGATTTTCGAGAGTGTTAATTTCGGGAGCAACATTTCGGGGAACTGATAAATCAATAAAAACTTTAATTTTATTTTTTGCTCCTTCTTTTATTTCCAAAAGTTCGTTTTTTTGAATCACGTAATTGTCGGCACTTGTAGAAACAATAATAATGTCATTTTCAATAATTGCCTCATATCTTTTTTCAAAATCAATAACTTTTCCATTAAAATTTTTGGCAAGTTCAAGTGCTTTTTCTTCGGAACGATTGGCAATTGTTATTTTGCAGGTTTTTAACTTTTGCAGGTTTGAAATGGTTAATGAAGATATTTTGCCTGCACCGATAATCAAAACATTAAAATTATTTTCATGTTCAAAAATTTGTTTTATCAATTCAACTGCAAGTGTGGCAATGGAAACAGTTCCTTTGCCTATTTCGGTTTCTGAACGAACTTTTTTCCCGATTTGAATAGCAGTTTGAAAAAGTTTATTCAGCATGCCGTTTGTTGAATTGTTTTCTGTAGCGGTAAAATAGGCATTTCTTAGTTGTCCCTGTATTTGATATTCGCCAATTACCATTGAGTCGAGCCCCGAAGCAACTTTAAAAAGATGCGATACTGCATACTGGCAGTTTTTTTTATAAATGAAAGATGAAAATTTATTAATGGGTATTTTAAAGAATTCGCTCATGAATTTTACAATATCATCAAATCCCTGTTCGATTTTTTCTACCGAAGCATATATTTCAGTACGATTGCAGGTTGACAAAATCACACTCCCTTTGATTGGTGAGTATTTGTTAAGTAACTTATATGCATTCGATAATTTGTCATCAGAGAAAAAGATTTTTTCCCTGATTTCAATATCTGCGGTTTTGTGATTAACGCCAACAACTATGAAATGCATGCAATGAATATTGAAAGTTCATTAACTCTAAAATGTAAAAATAATAAATATTTACAAAAATACTATGTGTATTTTATTAAATTAAAAGATTAAAAGATTGAAAAAATCGTCTTGCGACTTACTACTAAATACTTGCGACTAATTTAAAACTTCACAACAGGTTTTACCTCAGAATATTTTTCGTTATTAAGTTTTAAAAAGTAAATTCCATTTGACAAGTAGTGTATATCAATTTCATTTTTCCCTTTCACTGCTTTTTGCTGAAACAGCAATCTGCCGTCAATGCTGTAAATATCTATATCGAAATTTTCTGAAAGGTTGAAATTTTTTATATCAATAACTATTTTATCGTTTGCGGGGTTAGGAAAAATTTCAAAGTGGAAATTATCATTTAAAGTTTTATTAGTAATGCCTGTACTAACCGGAGATGTGGCAAAACAAAAACCTGCTTTTGTTTCATACCACATTTTATAATTGTTTTCTTTTGCATCGTAAACCACATCACATGCCCATGGTCCGCTTTTATCAATATTGGTATCGGAAGGAGCAGTGTAGGTATTGAATAATGGATTACCTGCAAATTTTGTCCAGTTGATACCGTCAGGAGAAGTGGCATAACATATATAAAGAGTATCATACGCACTTATTGAATTAAAAGCATTGTACCACATTTCAAACTGATTATTTCTTTTTATCACAGAAGGAACTGCAACCCACATATCATCGTAAGAACCGGCAAGACCATGAGTAATTACAGGATTTCCGGGATATTTTGTCCAGTTTAGTCCATCGGGTGAAGTTGCCAGTCCGGTTTGAATAAGCCAGTTTTTATTCACACCGCTGTACCACATCATATATTGATTTGTGGCACTATCCCATAACACAGCAGGAGATTCAATCCAGAAATTTTCCCAAGAATTAGTGTCACCTTTGGTGAGTATCGGATTTCCAGCGAATCTTGTCCAATGAATACCATCGAGCGAAGTTGCAACTCCCAGCGCAGATGTTGTCGATACTGAAGGATTGGGTTGCTGATTGGTAACAGAGTCACCAAAAAAATAAAGGAAATAGCCACCAGGTCCATGCAAAATTTCGGGAGTATCAAGCCATGTATCGTCCCATGCTCCTACCGTACCAACATCCATCACAGCTGCTCCGTTGCCATATTTTGTCCATGTAATACCGTTTGTTGAACGAGCATAAAGAACCCTGCCTTTATGGTCAAGTCCGCAGGCAACGTACCACATTTTGAATGTATCGTTTTCCATTATAACCGCAGGTTGCCCTATAGCGTAAAATTCAGTAAGAAAATTCTGTTTCACCATCACCGGGTTTTGCACATATTTTGACCACTGCTGCACCTGGCTTATTGTGATAGTACTATTAAACGCTAAAAGAATAAAAATAAATAAAATTTTATTTTTCATCTGTTTAAATTTTGTAAGTAATTGAAATTTCTGCTGTTAATTTGCTGCTTTGGTTAATTAACTTTTTTAGTTACTCACTCCCACAAAAACCATCCGCACAACCTATTCGTGAATATCCATGCATTACTTTGTTGAAAGTTGCGCTGCTCATTTAATCATTTATGGTTTTGCAAAAGTAATAAAATTGTAACTTTTTTTAAAGTAATACCTTCTTAAAATACTTATTATGATAAATTTCTAAAAACACTAAGCAATTTATACTAAATATATTATAAATTTTTCTACTTTCAATCTATCAAAATGTCACATAAGCATATTATAAATTATTACATACATTACATATGTAATTATTTTTTTATTTTTAAAGTAATGACATTTAATTATTAATAAATCAAGCAATTAGTATTGTTAATTTTATTGATTTTATTGTTATTTTTAAAAAAATATTACATTTTTCTTGACAAATAGATTTTAATTCGTTATATTTGATTTAAAATACTCGATAAAATGAAAGATAGCACATAACAAGTTAAAAAATAAAATCATGAAGACGAAAGTTGCATACAAGTTAATGGAAGTGCTTGGAGTACTTTGTTTTCTTTTTATTTTCAATAACTTACTGTTTGCACAGGGAGGAAATAATTGTATAACCGCCGCCTTAAGTCCAATAACTATTCCATTTTCAGCTGTTAGTCAAACAGTTACAGGTAAAATAAATGATTATAACTCAGGTAATATAACTCTTTTTACTAACTTTCCGGCTACTTATGTAGCTGGTGAAGATTATTTGTATTATTTTACTGCTTCAATAACTGGTACAATAATAATAAATGTATCAAACATTTCGGTTGGAAACAGGGCGTCTTTACTTGTATATAAGGATTGTCCGAATATAGGAACCTGCATTGCTTCATCTTATGACAATAATTTTGCCGGAGCAATAGTGTTAACTGCAAACATTAAGCAAGGAAGTAATTATTATATTATGCTTGATGGAAAAGGTGGCTACAATTATAATATCTCTGTTAATTATATAAATATTCAACCTGCATGCACCAATATGGACTTTGAAGCGGGCAATTTCACTGGATGGACAGGTACAAACGGACGCATCGGTGAAGGACAGATTACAGATAAATATCCAAATTATATCGGAATATCAGTCAATACATCCCCACCTCAGTTAAATATAGTGAACAGCGGAACAGATGCGTGCGGCGGCTTTCCAAAGGTTTGTCCGGGAGGAACATATTCTGCAATGATTGGAGACGGTCAATCACCAAATTATCATGGTGCACAATTAATCCAATCGTTTCAAGTAACACCTTCCAACAGTGCATTTTTTTATAAATACGCAATGGTGGTTCAGGATGCAGGACACCCAAAATATGAACAACCATACATCAGAATAAACATGTATGATGAAAATGGTGATACTATTACATGTGGTCAATATCTTGTTATCGGCGGACCAAGTATTCCTGATTTTTATCCTGCCAGTTGTGGTGCCAATATTTATTATAGACCATGGACAACTGTTACAACTGACCTCTCAGCATATATTGGTCAAACTGTAACAGTAATTTTTACACAGGCAGATTGCTCATTAGGAGGCCACTGGTCTTATGCTTATATTGACTGTTCCTGCAATACATTCAGCATAACCGAAAGCAAACTTGATTCATGCAGTCCTGTAACTTTATCTGTTCCTTCCGGTTTTTCTTCATATCATTGGTCTCCAGGAGGACAAACGACTCAAAGTATTACCGTTACTTCTTCAGGTAATTATTGCTGTGATTTGATTTCTGTCAGTGGTTGCATTTTGAATTTATGTAAAAATGTAGTTATAAGACCTTATCCGGTTATTAATGCAAACACACCATCTATTTGTAACGGAAGCTCAACAACTTTAAGTGTTTCAGGAACTAATTCTTATACTTGGAGCAACTCATCAACCGCTACTACGATAACAGTTACTCCTACTGTTACAACTACATATACAATTACCGGAATGGCAACTACGGGATGTACCACTACTTATAATGCGGTGGTAAATGTGGTGCAACCAAATGTTGTATTGAGTCCAACCGGCAGTTCTATATGCTTAGGATACTCTGGAAACATTACTGTATCCGGAGCGTTAACTTATACATGGAATACTTTACAAAATGGAACATCTATAAACGTAACACCTAACGTAACTACAACTTATTATGTTACAGGTACAGATGCAAGCGGATGCACTAATACAGCTAAAATGACAGTGGTTGTAAATCCTAATCCTGTGATTTCCGCATCAGGTGCTGTTATTTGCAGAGGAAGTTCAACAACAATAAGTGCAAGCGGTGGTAATAATTACATCTGGAGTAACAGTCAAACATCGCAATCAATTATTGTTAATCCGACTTCAACAACAACATATTTTGTAACAGGAACTGATTTGAATGGGTGTTCCAATACTGCTCAGGCAGTTGTAACAGTCAATGCTAATCCTGTAATTTCTGCAAATGGTGCCACCATCTGTAATGGAAGTTCAACAACAATTTCTGCAAGCGGTAGTAATAATTACATCTGGAATAACGGTCTGACAACGCAATCAATTATTATTAATCCGACTTCAACAACAACATATTTTGTAACAGGAACTGATTTGAATGGTTGTTCCAATACTGCTCAGGCAGTTGTAACAGTGAATGCTAATCCTGTAATTTCTGCAAGTGGTGTTACTATCTGTAATGGAAGTTCAGCAACAATTTCTGCAAGCGGTGGTAATAATTACATCTGGAGTAACAGTCAAACATCGCAATCAATTATTGTTAATCCGACTTCAACAACAACATATTTTGTAACAGGAGCTAATCTGAATGGATGTTTTAGTTCAGCTCAGGCAATAATTACAGTTAATCCTAATCCCGTGATTTCTGCAACCGGTATTGTTATTTGTAGAGGAAATTCCGCAACAATAAGTGCAAGCGATGGTAATAATTACATCTGGAGTAACGGTCTGACAACGCAATCAATTATTATTAATCCGACTTCAACAACAAATTATTTTGTAACAGGAACTGATTTGAATGGGTGTTCCAATACTGCTCAGGCAGTTGTAACAGTCAATGCTAATCCTGTAATTTCTGCAAATGGTGCCACCATCTGTAATGGAAGTTCAACAACAATTTCTGCAAGCGGCAGTAATAATTACATCTGGAATAACGGTCTGACAACGCAATCAATTATTATTAATCCGACTTCAACGACAACATATTTTGTAGCAGGAACTGATTTGAATGGGTGTTCCAATACTGCTCAGGCAGTTGTAACAGTGAATGCTAATCCTGTAATTTCTGCAAGTGGTGTCACTATCTGTAATGGAAGTTCAGCAACAATTTCTGCAAGCGGTGGTAATAATTACATCTGGAGCAACAGTCAGACAGGACAGTCAATAATTGTTAATCCAACTGCAACAACAAATTATTTTGTAACTGGAATTGATGCTAACGGTTGTTCCAATACTGCTCAGGCAGTTGTTTTTATAAACAGTAATCCTAGTACTTCAAATGTTTCAGTTGGAACCTGTAAAGGAAATAATGTAAATGTATCTATAAGTGTGAGTAATGGTGGTGGTTCATATGCTTTCAGATGGCAGCCCACTGTTGGCATAGATTATCCGGATAGCCAAAATGTATTTGCCAGCCCAACTGTCTCAACAAGTTATACAGTATCAATTTCAGATCAAAACGGCTGTAAAACCTTATCGCATGTATATATAAATATTTACACTTTGCCAAAAATAGCAATAAGCGACCAGTTTCTTTGTTTTGGAAGAAATGTTACTTTAAATCCTATTGTGAGTGAGGGAACTCCTCCATACACATTTTACTGGACACCAAATAATGGGTTAAGTTCAACATCAAACCAAAATGTAGTTGCCAACCCTACAATTTCTACAACCTATACATTAGTAGTACAAGACAGTAAGAGTTGCATGGGTTTAAATCATGTATCGATAAAAGTAAATTCCGAACTAAAATCGTGGATATCCAATACAGTAAATGCTACCTGTGGAAATTCCAATGGTTCTGCAACAGTAGTTGCATCAGGAGGAACACCATATACAAGCGGTGGTATTCACTATAATTACAAATGGAATACTCCCAATTCAGGAACATTTCCTACAGTTAATAATCTTCTTGCAGGAACTTACACAGCAACTATTACCGACTCATTAGGATGTACCAGCAATTCACAAGTTGCATTGACAAATACTCCTCCTGTATTATTAAGTACAAATACAACATCTTCCGATTGTGGCAATCCAAGCGGCAGTGCAACTGTTATTGCCTCAGGCGGAACTCCACCTTTTACATATTTATGGAATACTTCTCCTCAAAAAACAACCACCACAATAACTAACCTTGTACCGGGTATATATGAAATAACCGTTACTGATTCCAAAGGATGTCAAGCTGTAAAAAATGTAATAGTAGCCGATTCAAATAAATTAAAATTATCATTTACATCAACATCCGAAAATTGCGACAGAAGGAATGGAACAGCTACAGTAATACCTTCCGGTGAAAGTGTTTATTCATATCTGTGGAATAACGGAGAAACTGAAAATATGATTTCAAATCTTTCACATAATAAATATACAGTTACAGTAACAAGCGGAACATGCATAATTAAAGGTTCAGTTACAATAAACAATATACCTGGACCTGAAGCCGATTTCACTTTCAGTCCATCCATACTTGATATAGAAACTACTACAATAGCCGATTTTATGGATTTATCCAGACCAGGCGGTAATCCAATAATAAAATGGTATTGGAATTTCGGTGACAACAATAATTCTCCTGTTCAGAACCCGTCACATAATTATACTAATATAGGAACTTACACTATTTATCTGGTCGTAACCGATAAAAAAGGATGTGTTGATACAGCAATAAAAAATATTATTTATAAAGATATTTATACAGTTTACATTCCGAATGCATTCAGTCCTAATGATGATGGATTGAATGATGTTTTTGGTCCAAAGGGAAATAAGATAGATACAAAAGAAGGATTCCTTATGATTATATACAACCGATGGGGTGAAATAATTTACAAAACAAACGATTACTTCAAACCATGGAACGGCAGATTTCAATATGATGGAGAAATAGTTCAAATAGGAACTTATGCATATAAAATACAAGTTAAAGAACTAGATGGTCCATCTTATGAATTCATCGGTAGGGTAAGTGTGATAAGATAAAGAGAGTTTAAAGTCAAAAGTTATAAAACAGTTAATTCTTTATATTTAAAAGTGGCATAAAGTTGATTTTCTTCGCATCTCTTCGGAGATTTTATCACTTCGCAATTTCACAAATTATTTCAGAGTTATTCCTAAAACAAAAAACAAATTTTCAAATTGAGGATTATAAACCAAAGAAGCTTTAACGGGTAATGAAAATTCATCAGTAATTTTTATATCGTGTCTACTGCTTATTCCAATATTTACTACACCGAATGCGTTACCGAAAGCACATGGAAACGGAGTAATTCCGAGGAAAACATCGAAGTCATTTTTACTACATAAAAAAGAATAACCAAGTTCAAAATAAGTCGAATAATAATTTTCAAGTGTTGTATCTTTTTTTAAATCAT
>JBAZBZ010000028.1:30227-42465 GCA_041671145.1 Bacteroidales bacterium
ATCCCCATCCGTAATCAATGCCATATATGTATGTGGCTCCAATAATGCTTATCGGAAAATTATCGGGACCTTTATACTGCAATGCTGCTTCAATTATGTGAGAAGTTTTTTTGTTTTCATAAATAGAATATTTTGTGCAATTTGGATGTGTTTCGTTATGTGAAAAATAATCCGTTGCAATTACTGAAAATCCTTTAAAAGTATATTTCAGAAAAGGGTCGGTTTCGCAATATGTGCCTGTAAAGTTATATGAGCCCCATATACCGAATTCAAGATTCTTAAAAGTTAATAAAAATGAAGGTTGAATGTGAGGAGCTGAACCATAAGCTTGTCCCCGCCATATATAACGGCTCACAAAATCGCATGAAATATCAGTAACTAACGAATCATTTTTTGCAGAATTAGTATCTTTTTTGTTTTCCGAATAACATATATTCAGTAAAAAAATACAAAGCAGAAAAAATAAAAGTTTTTTAATCATTGGTTTATATGTATTAAAATTTAAAGTTTTGTAGCCCCACCAGGAATCGAACCTGGATTTAAAGTTTAGGAAACTTCCGTTCTGTCCATTGAACTACAGGGCCATTTTGTTTACAGCAATTACAAAAGCAAAATTAAGAAAAAACTAAAACGAAAATTTATTTATATTTGTTATATTTTTATTCGGCATTTAATTTTTAAATATACTGTAATTATGATAAGATTTATTTTCTTATTATTTTATTTATCATTTTTAACAGTTGGTTTTTCTCAAACAGCTAAAGAATATCATATTTGGGGTTTTGCAAAATTCAAGCGGCAGGATTTTAAAGGTGCAATAGAAGATTATAATAAAGCAATTGATTTAAACTCTAAGGATCCTGATTTGTATATTTATCGTGGTGCTGCAAAAACCAAGCTTCAGGACAACTTAGGAGCAATCGAGGATTACAATAGGGCAATTGAATTAAATTCTAAAAATGCAGATGCGTATTTTAATCGTGGATTTGCAAAACACGAACTTCAGGATTATAAAGGAGCAATAAGTGATTATAGTAAAGCTATTCGATTATATTCCGAAAATGCTTTTAAAGGCATTTTAGCTTATAACTGTCGTGGAGTTGCAAAAATGGATATTCAGGATTATGAAGGAGCTATTCTGGATTTCAATAAAGCTATTGAATCAAATCCCAAAAGTGCTTTAGGATATATCAATCGCGGATTAGCAAGAAGTAAACTTCAAAACTACAAAGGTGCGATGCAGGATTATAATAAGGCGATTGAGTTGGACCCTGATAATGAAAGCTTATACTTTAATCGTGGATTGGCAAAATATGAACTTAAGGATTATAAAGGAGCAATACAAGATCATAATAAAGCTATCGAGTTAAACCATAAATATGCTCTTGCATATATGAATCGTGGATTGGCAAAGTTTGAACTTCAAAACTATAAAAGTGCAATAAAAGATTATAAGAAATCTATTGGATTAAATCATAATAATGCTCAGACATATATGAATCGTGGATTAGCAAAATATGAACTTGGGGATTACAAGGGAGCAATAAAGGATTACAATTCATCTATTATATTAAATCCTATTAATTCCAATGCATACTGTAATCTTGCCAACACAAAAGCCAAACTTGAAAACAACACAGGAGCGATACAGGATTATAATAAAGCAATCGAATTAAATCCTAATTATGCTTTTGCATATTATAACCGGGGACTTATAAAAGACAAACTCGGAGATAGAAATGAAGCTTGTATGGATTTTAGAAAAGCTGCTGATATTGGTCTTAAGCAAGCTAAAGATTTGATGAAAGAATATTGCAATAAATGAAATATCCATGCAACTAAAAAAAGTTGCACAAACCGTAAATGATTAAAAATTCAGTGCTGTTTTCAACGAAGATATGCATGGATATTCACGAGCGGGTTGAGAAGTGGGCTTTTGCGGGAGCGAGTAACTAAAAAATCTAAATAAACAGAACAGCAAATTAACAGCAGAAATTATAAATATTTACAAAATTTAAACAGATGAAATAAAATAAATCATTATCCATTTTTCCTGCAAAAAAATTGTTTTAAGAATTTTTTAAAACTTTATTATATATTTTTTGTTGAATTGTTAAATTGTTGCTGATATATTTCGGTTTAATAAAAAATGAATAATAAATAGTTGATTTTTTAAAAAACTTTTCAACTTTCAGTCCTTTTAATTGTTCATAACAAAATATTAATTTTAATAACAAAATTACAAATATTATATACGTTTGTGCAAATATATTTTTACTTTTAAAAATGCTGAAAGATAATTATCAATACAATAATAACGAAACAAAATTTTTGATTTCCCATTTTGAAGAAATGCTGGACAAAAGCGGGAATTATTATTTCGATGTTGAGGATTTTGAAGAAATTATTGATTATTATTATTTTAAAAACAACAATAAAAAAGCATTTAAAGCAATAGAAGCAGCCATAAATCAGCATCCGTGTTCATATGTTTTTTATCTAAAAAAAGCACAAATACTTTTTTCATTAAAGAAATTTAGAAATGCACTTGAAATACTTGCTGAAAGTGAAACTTTTGACCCTTTAAATCCCGATGTGCTTTTAACAAAAGGAGCTATTTTAAGTCAAATGAAAAAACCCCAAGCTGCTATTAAAGAATATATAAAAGCCATTCCTGTTTCAGAATTTCCGGATGATATTTATACAAATATTGCTTTTGAATATGAAAATATCGGTGATTATAAAAAGGCAATAAATTATCTTTTGCTTGCTTTAAAAGAAAATAATGAAAACGATGCGGCTATTTACGAATTAGCATATTGCTATGAAACTACAGGACAATCAGAAAATTGTATTAAATTTCTGAATTCATATCTTGATAAAAACCCTTTTTCAGAAGCAGCATGGTATAACATAGGAATAGCATATAATTCCATTGAACTCTTTGATAAAGCAATTGATGCTTTTGATTTTTCCATTGCATTAAATGAAAAATTCATTTCGGCATATTACAATAAAGCCGCAACATTGGTGAATTATGGAAAGTTCAAAGAAGCTATTGGTGTTTATAACGAAATTTCTGCTTCAGTTAAACCCGACTGTTTCTTATTATATCAAATCGGTGAATGTTATGAAAAAATGAAATGCTACGATAAAGCACTTCGTCATTATAAAAAAGCCATTATAAAATCAAATCTTACCGGCGATAAAATTCCAGATGCATGGTTCGGCATAAGTATAATTATGGAAGAAACCGGAAAACTTAAGGAAGCTGCTTTTTATATCGAGAAAGCAATAGAGATAAACCCCGAAAATGGCGAATACTGGTATTCTTATGGTGATTTGATGAAAAAAAATTATGACTTTGAAAAAGCAAAAGAAGCATATAAAAAAGTAACCGAAATAGAACCCGAAAATATTGATGCTTGGATTGATTATTGTGAAATTCTTATACAACAAAAAGATAAATCAGCAATTATTAGCATTAAAAATAATAAAATAAAACATATTTTATCTGTACTTTTGCAAAATGGAAGTGAAGATTTATAGTTAGAATAATACAAATTTTCATACTTCAAACTATTTGGATTATTTGAATTATAATACAAATGGCTAAATTGTTGTTTTTATATTTTACTTTTATTTCTTTTAATTTTTCATATAACAATTTGACAATTTTTTTCAGCAAAAGCTAAATTTTGGCTGTTAGTAGTATAATAAAAATCAGATATTAATTTATTTTAAACAATTTATTTATGAATTTTACAATTCCTTATTTACCCGAAAGAACTAAAAAGCCACGTGAAACCGGACTTAATATGGTTATGGACAAAGGTCTCAGTATTCGCGAGGTTGAGGATTTAATTTCATCAGGCAGTGATTATATTGATATAGCTAAATTTGGCTTTGGCACTGCCTTTATCACAAAAAATCTTGAAACAAAAATCAAACTTTATAAAGAAGCAAACATACGTCCATATTTTGGAGGAACATTATTCGAAGCTTTTATATCAAGAGGATTGTTCAAAGATTATTTAAAACTTATTGATAAATACAAGCTTGATTTGGCAGAAATATCAGACGGTTCAATAAAAATGGAACATGATGAAAAATGCAATTTTATAAAAAAACTTGCATCAAAAGTTACGGTTCTCTCGGAAGTAGGGTCAAAGGAAGCCGGAATACTTATCAGCCCAAACAGATGGATTAAAATGATGCAGAGTGAACTTGATGCAGGCGCATGGAAAGTGATTGCTGAAGCCCGTGAAAGCGGAAATGTTGGAATATACAGACCTAACAGTAGCCCTCATGTTGCACTTGTTAATAAAATCCTCGCAAAAATTCCTCAGGAAAAAATAATGTGGGAAACACCACAAAAAGCCCAACAGGTATGGTTTATAAAATTGCTGGGGGCAA
This sequence comes from Bacteroidales bacterium, assembly GCA_041671145.1. Classification (NCBI taxonomy): domain Bacteria; kingdom Pseudomonadati; phylum Bacteroidota; class Bacteroidia; order Bacteroidales; species Bacteroidales bacterium. The sequence goes on from JBAZBZ010000028.1 coordinate 34,644, forward strand.
ATGTAAATCTCGGAAATATTGCTACAAACGAAGTCATTTCTGTTGAAACAATCCGCCTCGGATTGCGTGGAGATACATTTCTTTCTTTTCTGCCAACCGACTTGCAGGAAAAACTAAAACAAAATGTAGAAGTCAGCATGAGTGAAAAAGAAGCGTAAAAAAGAACAAACGAACAATTGAACATTCGAACAATTGAATAAATAAAAAATTTCACGATTTCGAAATTAATAAACAAAAATGACAGATATTGATGTAACGCTTGATGCAGCAAAAAAACTCGGACTTCTTCCCGAAGAATATGAAAAAATTAAACAACTTCTTGGCAGAAACCCTAATTTTACCGAACTCAGCATTTATTCAGTAATGTGGTCGGAACATTGTTCATACAAAAATTCTATTTTCTGGCTAAAAACCTTGCCGAGAAAAGGGCAAAGATTGTTAACAGAAGCCGGTGAGGAGAATGCGGGACTTATTGATATTGGCGATGGTCTGGCTTGTTGTTTTAAAATTGAATCGCATAATCATCCTTCTGCAATTGAGCCATACCAAGGTGCAGCTACAGGTGTAGGCGGAATAAACCGTGATATTTTTACAATGGGTGCGCGACCAATTGCTCAGTTAAATTCACTTCGTTTCGGCTTACCGGAACATGAAAAAACAAAATGGTTGTTAAAAGGCGTGGTAAAAGGTATAGGTGATTACGGCAATGCTTTTGGTGTACCTGTTGTTGGCGGTGAAGTTTATTTTGAAGAATGTTATAATACAAATCCTTTAGTAAATGCCATGTCTGTCGGTATTGTAAAAATCGGAGAAACAATTTCAGCAATTTCGGAGGGAGAAGGAAATCCTGTTTATATTGTGGGTTCACATACCGGAAAAGACGGAATTCACGGAGCTACATTTGCGTCAGAAGATATTACTGAAAGCACATCCGAAAAACTTCCTTCTGTTCAGGTTGGTGACCCTTTTCAGGAAAAACTTCTTTTGGAAGCAAGCTTGGAAGTAATAAAATCAGGAACAGTAGTTGGTATGCAGGATATGGGAGCCGCCGGAATTATTTGTTCAACTTCCGAAATGTCGGCAAAAGGAAAACATGGAATGGAAATTCATCTTGATAAAGTACCATTGCGACAGCAACAAATGAAACCTTTTGAAATATTACTTTCTGAATCGCAGGAAAGAATGCTTGTTGTCGTAAAGAAAGGAAAAGAAAAAGAAGTTGAAAAAATATTCGAAAAATGGGATTTGAATTGTAAAATAATTGGAAAAGTAACAAAAGGAAACGAGCTTAAATTTTTCATGAATGGTGAACTCGTTGCTCATGTACCTGCCGATTCACTTGTATTAGGCGGCGGCGCTCCGATTTATAAAAGAGAATATAAAGAACCTGCATATTATGCAGAAACAAAAAAATTCTCGATAAATAATATTCCCGAACCTGAAGATTTTAAAAAAGTATCAATTTGCTTAACAAAAAATTTCAATATTGCATCAAAGAAGTGGGTGTATGAACAATATGATTCAATGGTGCAAACATTAAACATGAGCACCAATCGCCTTTCCGATGCGGCAATGGTAAATATCAAAGGAACAAACAAAGCACTATTGCTTACAGTTGATTGCAATGGGCGTTATGTTCATGCCGACCCTGAAGCAGGTGCAAAAATCGCTGTTGCCGAAGCCGCAAGAAATATTGTTTGCAGCGGAGGAGAACCTGCTGCAATTACAAACTGTTTGAATTTCGGAAATCCTTATGTTTCCGAGGCATACTGGCAATTTGTTGGTGCAATTAAAGGCATGAGCGAAGCATGTAAAAAATTTGAAACTCCCGTAACCGGAGGAAACGTTAGTTTTTATAACCAGACAATTATTGATAATAAAACCGAACCTATTTATCCAACACCTGTTATAGGAATGGTAGGCATTCTAGATAACAAGAAAAATCAAATGACACTTGATTTTAAAAAAAGCGGGGATATAATATTTTTATTAGGAACTCCGAGAGAAGATATAAACTCTTCGCAATACCTCGTGTCATATCATAATGTAAAACTATCACCTCCTCCGTTTTTTGATATTGATGAGGAATATAAAGTGCAATCGGTAATAAAAAAATTAATTAAAAATAAATTTATCGAATCTGCTCACGATGTTTCCGATGGTGGATTATTCATAACATTACTCGAATCGGCAATGCCAAATGAACTCGGATTTGATGTAATTACCCCTGCTGAAATCAGAACCGATGCTTTCTTGTTCGGCGAATCACAAAGCAGAATTGTTGTTTCTGTTAATCCAAAAAATGAAATCCACTTTATAGATTTTATGATGCAATCAAAAATTCCTTCAACTTTGCTTGGACATGTAACAAAAAGCAAAATACAAATCAATGATGAATTGTGGAACACAGTTAAAGATTATAAAAATATTTACGATAATATTTTGACTGAATATGTGAATGAATAGACAATTAATAATAAAAAAGTTACGAGCTTCGAGCAGCGAGAAAAAGCAATTTGATAATTTTATAATAAAAGTAAACTAAAAAAATAATTAAAGATTTAAGACATACGATTTTGTTCAAAAAAATTTGCAATTAAAAAATTTATTCGTATCATTGCATAACAATTCCCGAAAAGTTACAGTTTCTTGTAATAAATACCAATTACACATTTTGCGGAATAACATTAAACTAAGCAGGATTTATTGAATGAATTTATAAACCAATCCTTTTATTTATTAACTAAAATTATTTTACTACATGTACGATATCATTGAATTGAACAGTAAGCTTTTGCCCGACCTCAAAGAAATTGCAAAAAGTTTGAACATTCCACAGTTCGACATTCTGAAGAAGCAGGATTTGATTTATGCTATTCTCGATTTTCAGGCAATGAATAACAAAACAGAACAACCGGATAATGGAAGTTCAAATGGCGTTCAACAAAAAAAAATCAGAAAACCGAGAAGTAAAGAACAAATTCCGGCTGATGCCATAATACCTGAACCCATTAAAAGAGAAGACCCCTTTCTTGCAGAAAATCTTTTTACCGATATTTCCAAAGACGATATTCCTGCTCCCGAACCTGAAATTCCGGCTTCCAACATAACAGAACCTTCATGGGAAACTGAAAGTTCACCTCTTTTTAATGAATCGAATGATGAAAGCGAAGTGAAATCTGCTGATAATTCTGCAGAAACAAGCGAAGCAGAACCCCAGCAAAGAGAAAACTTTGAAAAATATCCTCAAAAAAGATATTACGAAAAGCGTCAGGACGGCAACAATCACGAATTTGAAGGAATTATTTCGAGCGAAGGGGTATTGGAAATTATGCAAGATGGATATGGATTTCTACGCTCTTCCGATTACAATTATCTCAATTCACCCGATGATATTTATGTTTCACAGTCGCAAATCAAATTATTCGGTTTGAAAACAGGTGATACCGTTAGAGGTGTTATCCGTCCGCCTAAAGAAGGCGAAAAGTATTTTCCGCTTATTAAAATTGAATTTATAAATAACCTCGAGCCAACAATTGTCAGGGACAGAATCCCATTTGATTACCTTACACCTCTTTTCCCCGATGAAAAAATAAAGCTGACAGGACATAAAGATGATGACCTTTGCACCCGTTTGATTGATATGTTTACTCCCATAGGCAAAGGACAAAGAGGACTTATTGTTGCTCAGCCAAAAACAGGAAAAACAACATTATTGAAAAAAATAGCAAATGCGGTTGCTGCAAATCATCCCGAAATATACCTTATAATATTGCTGGTTGACGAAAGACCAGAAGAAGTAACCGATATGGAAAGAAGCGTAAAAGCGGAAGTTATTGCTTCAACATTTGACGAACCCGCAGAAAGACACGTAAAAATTGCAAATATAGTTCTTGAAAAATCGAAACGACTTGTAGAATCAGGACATGACGTTATGATATTGCTTGATTCAATAACCCGCTTGGCAAGAGCTTATAACACGGTGTCTCCTGCTTCAGGCAAGGTGCTTTCCGGCGGTGTTGATTCAAATGCATTGCATAAACCAAAACGCTTTTTCGGCGCTGCAAGAAAAATAGAAAATGGCGGTTCACTTACTATTATTTCAACTGCCTTAACTGAAACCGGCTCAAAAATGGACGATGTTATTTTTGAAGAATTTAAAGGAACAGGAAATATGGAATTACAACTCGACCGAAAACTTTCCAACAAACGAATTTATCCGGCAATAGACCTTAATGCATCAAGTACACGAAGAGAAGACCTTTTGCTTGACAAGGAAATGCTTCAAAGATTATGGATACTTCGAAATCACCTGTCTGATATGAATCCAATTGAAGCCATGCAGTTTCTGATTGAAAGAATGAAATTTACTCAAACTAATGAAGAGTTTCTGGTATCGATGAATAGTTAATAAATCCCTTCGTGTTAATTATTAAGCAACATGAAATCAAAGTTAGAAGTTGGATGCTGGAAGACAGAAAAACTTCAAATATCCAACTTCCATCACCCAACCTCACTAATACAATAAACTATGTTTAATATAATATTATATTAAAAAATAAAAAAGATTTCATGTCTATTAATCCGAAAGAATTACCCGGAAAAACTGTTGAAAGGTTAAGTCAATATAGAAGAACGTTATTAAATTATTCTCAAAGTGGTAAGTTCAATATTTTTTCGCATGAACTTGCAAAACTGCTGCACATCACGTCGGTTCAGGTAAGAAGAGACATAATGCTTATCGGTTATTCAGGAAGTCAAAGAAAAGGATATGATATAAAAGAATTAATTAATAAAATCGGCAGTATTATTGACACTAAAGAAGGACAAAATGTTGCGGTCATCGGAATGGGAAGCTTGGGCGGGGCAATTACAAGATATTTTAAAGGCAAACGACCAAAATTAAATATTGTTGCAGCTTTTGACATTGACCCCCAAAAATTTAATAAAGTAATTTCAGGCATTCCTTGTCATTCAATGGAAAAATTAAACAGTATCGCTAAAAAGAAAAATATTACACTCGCAATAATAACAATACCTCCCGATAATGTTGTGAAAACTGCCGAAAAACTTGTAAAAGCAGGAATAAAAGGAATAGTAAATTATTCTTCCGTTCCGCTGAATGTTTATCCAAATGCTTATCTTGAAGAATATGACATGATTACTTCACTCGAAAAAGCTGCTTACTTCGCAAAAAAATCAAAATGAATATTTTTTTAAATCCATTGTCAATAATGCATACATAGATTCAGCTTTTCCTTAAATAAAAAATTTCTCACTTAATTCCTCAAAGCTGTTCATATTTTTATTAAAATCTTCTAATATATCTTTTGTTTTTATTTCTTCAGAACCCGGGTTAAATGGTATTTCAAAAACAAATTCGAAATTATTTTTTTGTGCAAATTCCTGTATTTGTTTAATGTCGGGATTGTTTTTATAAGTGAGCAATCCTTTTCTTTTTTCAATATATTCAAGGAGGTCGGAAAAAAAATCAAGAGATGCACGCGAGTCGGTAAATAACAAAATAAAATCAATGTTGGAAATAATGTCTTCAAATGTAATGTCGGAAATAACGGTATCGAATAAAATCGGTTCGTTGTTTTTCATTTTGTTTTTAAGTGCATTTATCAACTGCTTCGGATATATGGCATTTTCATTGGATTTTGCTTCAAATAACTCCATGCCTTCTTCAGTAGTACTGCAAATAATTTTTCCTGCCTGAACTGCTTTTTTTTCAGATATTGCAGAAACGCCGCAACATTCGATACATTTATTGCAACTCATACATAAATCCTCAAGCACTTGAATTTCGCTCATGAGTTTGTCTAAAAGTATTGCTTCATTTTCACAAATCCCAACACAATCGCCGCACAAATTACATTTACTCAAATCTATTTCAGGAAATTTTACTTCAACAGGAAGTTCTTCTACAACGTTTGTATTCAAATTATTTTTCAATTGCAAATCATCAATGTTGCAATCGGCAATTTGTATTTTTTGAAAATATTTATTTTTTAATGCTTTTGCAAGTGTTATGGTTATTGCTGTTTTAAAAGGATTGTTTTCGAATCCGACAATTGCTATTTTAAAATTGTTTGTATTCATTTAAAAAAATTAAAATAAATAATCAACTAATATTTTCAGTTTATACTTTAAATTGCTAAATTATCAAATTGCTGTTTTATAACAATTGAACAACTTAGCAATAAAACAATTTTATGTTTAGTTAAAACTTCTTTTCATTCACAACTTTATTATCCTTATAGATTCGTTCAATAATTTTTTTCCCGTTTGAATCATAGATTTCCCATTTGCCATCAGGGTTTCCTTTTTTATAATATCCGGTATAAAGTATTTTGCCGTTTTCATTGTAAACAATTCTTTTCCCCTCGCCAAGGTCGTTTTTAAATCCGCCTTCACTTTGTTTTTTACCATTGGGAAAATAAGAAATCCACCATCCGTTTCTTTTATTATTTTTATAATTTCCTTCCATTTGCTTGCTGCCGTTTTCCCAATATTTTATTTCTTTTATTTTTTCGGTATTAACGGTGTCTTTACTTTCGATACGGTATTTATAATATTCTTCTGTTTTTGTTTTTCCGTCAGGAAATTTTTCGGAGATACTTTTTCTAAGTTTTTCATTTTTGCATGAAATAACAAAAAAACAAACTGATAGAAGACAAACAATTTTTTTTCTCATAGTTTGCGATTTTTAATGTTAAACAAAGATTGCAAATTTAAGATTAAAATAAATAATACCAACTGTTAAATAAAATATGCCACAGATTCTGTGATAAAAATTATTTTTTTATCACAGAATCTGTGGCGTTTAATTTTCAATACTCCAATTAAAATTTCGTTCTGCTTCCTTTAATTAATTTGTCGTATTCTTTATTTATGTCTTCTGTCCAGCCGACGTAATACTTTGTAATTTCGCCTATATTCAGCATCGAAAGATTTTTTTCAGGTGAAGACATAATATCAAGCGGAAATAATTCGGAAAGCTTTTTTCTATTGCTTTTGTCTGAAGTTGATGGATGAAAATACAGATAGGGTGCACCGAACAAGTGCGCTATTTCCTGTGCGAAAATTACAGGATGTTTTGAACTAATGATTGAATATTCCACATCATTGTCGTTCATTGTATTTAATGAAAAAGAAAAATCCGTTTTAAAATAATTATTTACCATAAATATCAATGCAACGCTTTCGATATTGTATTGGTCGCGGAGCTTGGCAATGAGGCGTTCTCTGTTTTTCAGAGCAGTTGCTGTCTTGACAATCCTGTCTGTCCATTTATTAACTTCTTCAATTCCTTCAGTTTTTTGCAGAACCTTTTTCAATGAGCCGTTAAAGTTTTGATAAACCGTATTGGTGCTATCACCTTTATAATAATCAACAGTAAATTTCAGATTTATGCCACTTTTCGCTGCTTGTTCTTCGAGCCACTTTATTGAAATATTAACCGAATCTAAAGTAGAATTAATGTCGAAAGAAGACCATGAATTTGATTGCCGCGACTCCGTCCATATAAAATAAAGAAGAACATTTCCCTGAAGTTTTTTACAAACATTGCGGTTTCTGCCTGTATCATCTGCGGAATTTTCTATCCTGAAAGAAGAAAATATAAATACCGATATTAAAAAAATTATGAAAAAATATTTCGCTCTCATCTTTCAGGTTGTTTTTTTATTTAATGAATGACCCCGAGGCAGAGCCTCGAGGTATCAGTGCAATTTACATACGTCTTTCTAAACATCAAACAGTTTTAATTGCCCACGATATAATTGTTTATATTCCTTTCCCTTTCCTTGTTCTCGCA
>JBAZBZ010000029.1 GCA_041671145.1 Bacteroidales bacterium
GCAAACCGATTATAGTAAAAGATATATTTACAATTTACATACCGAATGCATTCAGTCCGAATAAAGATTTGACAAATGAAGTATTCATTCCGCAAGGATACCGTATTGACCCAAGCAACTTCACGATGCTCATCTTTAACCGCTGGGGAGAATTGATTTACAAAACCAATGATTTAAACAGTCCTTGGAACGGAAGGTATAACAACACAGGCGATTTGGTTGAGGTAGGTGTTTATGTTTACAAGGTTGTTGTGAAAGAAATGGACGATGGTCCTAAACATGAATTTATTGGCAGGGTGAGTGTGATTAGGTAAATGAATTAATAAATAACAATAAATATCGAATACTTTTTATTTTTCAGCCAGCAACCATTCATGTATTGGAATTATTTCAATTATTTTTCCTTCTGTCTTTATTTTTTGTTTTTCGGTTAATGAAATAATAATTAGTTTTTCGGTCTTTAATTCAACCGATGCTTGTATTAAAGAACGAATTTCACGCTTACGCGTTTTTTCATTATCAAGATTGTAGCAAACCTGAATTAATTCTTTTACAAGATGATTTTTATAAATCACAAAATCAACTTCCACGTTTTTTTTATAATAAAACAAATCAAAATTTTCAATTGACTTGCGACGAAATAATTCTAAAAGCACTAAATTTTCGAATAAATATCCTGTGTTTTGAGAGAAATTATCACTCAAAGCTGTTGCAAAAGCTGTATCTATTAAATATGACTTTCTATATTTAATGTTTTCCTGTTTTTTATAAGAAAATTTAGGCAATGTTATTATCAAATATGCTTCTTCAAGGAAAGAAACATAATTTTTTGCTGTATGTTCACTACCTAAATCAAATAACTTTTTAATTCTGTTATAGCTTATTTCACGGGAGAAATTATTTACCAGAAACATTGCTATATCCTTGAAAGTTTGCTTATGCTTTATATTATATCGAAACAAAATATCACGGGTAACAATTGCATTAAATAAATTTTTAGCATATTGAACAACTTCTGCCCCTTTAACTATTTCAGGAAAACCTCCTTTTTTCAGATATTCATCAAAATAACCTTTTAATAATCCTTTATTTTTAGTAGTAAGTGGTTCGGAATTAAACTTTTTAAATTTTAGAAATTCCTTAAAAGAAAAAGGAAACAGCTCTGTAATATTATACCTTCCTGTAAGATGTGAAGCCAATTCGCTGCTCAATAATTTGGAGTTAGAACCGGTTATTATCAAATGCACTCCATTTCGTTGTAACCTATTTGCAAATAAATGCCATCCGTCAACATTTTGTATTTCGTCGAAAAACATATATTCAACATTATCATAAACCTGATAAATTGATTCGAGAATTTCATTTAAGTCAGATGAAGAAAGATTATTTAAGCGTTCATCATCAAAATTAATATAAGCATACTTGTGTTTTTCAAATGAACGATGAGCTAATGTTGACTTACCGGAACGACGAACACCTGTTATTATCTGAATCAAAGAACTTTTCTTATCTATAAGTGATTCCGAGTTGCGATATACCCAACCTTTAGAGCGAAATAATGCTTTTTCTTCTCTTTGGTCCATGATAATTTGTGAAAATGAGTGTTTCATAGTTTATATTTTTTACAAATATACAAATATTCGCAATACAATGCGAATAAATTAAATTTTATTCGCAATATAATGCCGATATTTTATGAAAATCCGTTTTTATATTGTGCAAAATATTTAACATAAATAAAACTAATAATCATTGTTTTCGATAGTTAAAAATGGTTCGAATCCTTTTAAGTTGAAAAAATGGCAAGAAGTAAATCACAGTTGAAAACCTAATATATAATCCTTTCAAAAAAATAATCTATTACTCTTTTTAAGTATATTTTTTATTTCGAACCGCGAGAATCAATGAGGTGGTTAAGCTGATGTGCTACGCAAATGAACCTTTCCGAAGAAATAAAAAAGGACAATTCTTTTTTTTAAAAGAATTGTCCAGTGAGGTGACCCCGGAGGGACTCAAACCCCCAACCCTCAGAGCCGAAATCTGATATTCTATTCAATTGAACTACGGGGCCCTTTTTCTACTGCAAATTTAGTGAAAACTTATAAATTTAATCTTTATTTTACAATAATATTCAAATTATTTAGTTTTGTTAAAAATAAGTACTTCCAAGCAATCTTTAAATAATATGAATTTTGTAAATAAAGTTTTCTTTTTAATATTAATTTTAATAAATTTTTTATTTACCAGAGCGCAAGAAACTGCTATAGGACAATGGAAACAATATTTTCCGTTCAAAAGAGTAGTTTCGGTTACTGAAGCCGGCAACCGGATATATTGTGCTGCTGCTCTCGGTATATTTTATTATGACAAATCAGATAACTCAATTAATTTAATTACAAAAATTTCAGGATTGTCAGATGTAGATATAAAAAAAATAAATTACAGCAAATCAAATGAAGCTTTATTTATTGCTTATGAAAACACAAATATTGACATAATTAAAAATAATAAAATATACAATATTCCCGATATAAAACGCAAATCAATTTCCGGTAAAAAAGTTATCAATCACATTTTTTTTCTTGGTAAATATGCCTATTTATCTACAAGTTTTGGTATAGTAGTAGTTGACCTTGAAAAATATGAAATAAAAGATACCTATAAAATCGGAATTAACGGAAGCGATTTGGAAATTAACGACCTTACTTTCGATGGCAACAAATTTTATGCGGCCACATCAAAAGGTGTTTATTCCGCAAATTCCGACTCTCCTAATCTTTCGAATTATGAATCGTGGACACTTGATACTTTATTTCCTGCTTCAACTTTCAACTTAATATGTTCTTTTAATAATCTTATTATTGCCAACAGACAAAGAACAACAGGAAAAGACACTCTTTATGCCTTTAATGGTAATACATGGAGCAAATATGATACTTCAATAAAAAATACAAGTAATTTATGCATGGAAGTTTGTTATAATAAATTAATTATAGGAAGTTCATGGGATATGATGTATGTTTTTGACAATAATAATCAGGTTTCGGACTTACATTGGGCAGTGGATCCAAGACAAGCAATTATTGATAAAGATAATATATTATGGTCGGCTGATAATTCAAGCGGTTTAATTAAATATGACCAAGATAAAACTGATACTATTTTTCCTAACGGGCCTGTTTCGGAAAATATAGTAGATATTTCAATATCGGGAAATACTATTGCTATAGCTCCCGGCGGAAGAAATGCTTCTTTTGGAAATATATGGGATACCGAAGGAATATCCGTATTAAAAGATAATAAATGGAAAATTTTCAATAGGAATAATAATCCTCAGATGGATACACTTTTTGATATAAATTGTGTTCTTATTGACCCTAACGATGAAACAAAATTTTATGCCGGTTCATGGGGCGGTGGATTAGTGGAGTTTAAAGATAACAAAATTGTGAAAATTTACGACGACCAAAACAGCCCGCTTAAAATTCTTCTGAATGTAAGTCAAAACTCCAGATGGATTGGTATAGGAGGGTTTTGTTTTGATAAAGACCATAATTTATTGGTAACTAATGCAGGTTCAATAAATCTTTTTTGCATTTTAAAACCTGATGGTACATGGCTTTCATATCCAATAAGCAATGAGATGAAGACGAACAGTAATAATTTAACAACACAAATTTTAATAGATACCTTCGAACAGAAATGGATATTGTTACCAAGAAGCAACAATATTGCTGTTTTTAATGATAATGGAACCCCTACGACAACAATTGATGATAAAATTATAGTTATGAATAATCATCAAGGAAATGGTAATATTCCGGGAAGTATTTCATATTGCATGGCAAGTGATTTGAACGGTCAAATATGGCTTGGAACTGATAAAGGCATTGCAGTTTTTTATTCTCCCGATAAAGTTTTTTCAAATGAAAATTTCGACGCTCAGCAAATATTAATTGAACAAGATGGACATGCCCAATATTTATTCGAATTTGAATCTGTATCTGCAATTGCGGTTGACGGTGCAAACAGAAAATGGATAGGTACACAAAAAGCCGGTGTCTTTCTGATGTCCCCAGATGGTCAAAAAGAAATTGAACATTTTACTGTAGATAATAGTCCTCTTCCTTCAAATACAATTACTGCAATTTCAATAAACAATAAAAACGGAGAAGTTATTTTTGGAACCAACAAAGGATTAATTTCATACAAAGGTACGGCAACAAAGGGAGGAACTGATTTTAATAATGTTTACGCATATCCTAATCCTGTACCACATAATTACGAAGGTTTGATTGCCGTTAAAGGTTTAACAACAAATGCAAGAGTTAAAATAACCGATATAAGCGGAGGATTAATATTTGAAACAACCGCAGAAGGCGGACAAGCAGTATGGGATGGGAAAAATTTCAAAGGTGAAAAAGCTCAAACAGGCATTTATCTCGTATTTTGCAGTAACGATAAAGGCACAAAAACTTTTGTTACAAAAATTATGTTTATTAATTAATGTTCTTTCCAAAAAAATCTTCAAAAGTGCTTTTTAAAACCAAAGGAATTGTTCTGCGAAATATAAACTACGGTGAAACCAGCATTATCGTAAAAATTTATACGGAAATTTTCGGATTAAAATCGTATATCGTAAAAGGCGTTAAAGCAAGAAAAGCAAAATTCAAGATAAACCTTTTTCAACCATTGACATTGCTGGATTTAATTGTATATAATAAAACCAAAAGCCATATTCAGAATATAAAAGAAGCAAGAATTGATTATACCAACAAATCAATAAATACCGATATTAACAAAACTTCCGTATTGTTGTTCATTTCAGAAATTTTAAATAAATCCATACGTGAAGAAGAAAAAAATGAACATTTGTTCAATTTTATTTTTAATTCTGTAAAACTTCTGGATGACACGAATGATAATGTTTCGCACTTTCATCTTGTTTTCATGATGCAATTAACAAAATATCTGGGATTTTTTCCGCAAAATAACTTTTCAGAAAAAAATAAATATTTTAATCTCAGGGAAGGTATTTTTACCGAAAATGAGATAATTGCTGCAAACTCTATTTCCCCTGCAAACTCAGAGCATTTTAGCAAACTCATAAATACATCTTTTGATGATTTGAAAACACTGAAATTTGAAAAATCAAAAAAGAAAAAGCTTCTTGAAAATATGATAAGATTTTATGAATTGCATCTTGAAAGTTTTAAAAATATAAAATCGGTAGGCGTTCTGGAAGCGGTTTTTGAATGAATAAAATACGTTTGTCGTTTGTAGTTAAAAATTAAAACAACAACAAACCACAAACGACAAACTTTTTAAATTGCAGTCACAGATTTATCAATAAACTATTAAATTAAAAAAATGCGATGATTTATAAAGAATATAACTGGAAGTCATCTGATAATTTGAATTTGTTTGCACGTAGCTGGAAACCGGATGTTACGCCAAAATTCGTAATTTGTTTTGTGCATGGATTGGGCGAACACAGCGGTCGTTACAATGAATGGGCTGAAAAATTTGCAAATAAAAATTATGCTTTTTTTGCTGTTGATTTGAGCGGGCATGGTAAATCGGAAGGGAAAAGAGGTCATGCAAAAGATTATAATTTATTGCTTGATGATGTTGAAACTTTAATGAAAAACTCCGAACTTATTTTCCCCGGCATCCCGAAAATATTATATGGTCACAGCATGGGAGGAAATATTACATTAAAATATTTTTACGAAAGAAAACCTGATTTAAGAGCAATGATAATTTCAGCTCCATGGCTTGAACTTGTGTTGAAAGTGCCAAAACCACTGCTGTTCGCGGCAAAAACAATATCAAAAATTTTTCCACAATTATTAATGAGCAACAGATTAAAAGCAAGTGACCTTTCGCATGACGAGGCAATTACTGAAAACCGCAGAGAAGACGTTTGTGTTCATAATAAAATTTCCGTAAAACTATTTTGTTTGATAGAAGAAGCGGCAAAACAAATTCTTTTGGAAAAAAATAAAGTCAATATTCCCTTACTGATAATACATGGAACAAATGACAAAATAATTTCTTTCGATGCAGCAAAATCATATTCGCAAACAACAGGAAATACAACCACTTTCAAAGCATGGGAAAATTTCTATCACGAACTGCATAACGATGTCGGAAGAGAAAAAGTTTTTGAATATATTGCAGGTTGGCTTGAAAGAATTTAGTTTTATAATAAATATTTTTTAAAAGAAAAAGTTAACCACAAAGAACACAAAGGTTTTCACAAAGGACACAAAGTATTAAATTATTTCAAAACTTTTTTAATAACATTAGCTTCTTTAATAAGTTCATGAAGTTTATTCCTGTTTTTCCCCTCAATTGAAGTTTTAAATTTATTTAAAAAGTTTATATACGTGGTCAATGCCTTTGACAAATGTTCGCTGTTTTGTTCCAGAATTGGCGACCACATGTCGGGAGAACTTTTTGCCAAACGCACAGTTGAAGCAAAACCGCTTCCCGCAAGATTGAAAATATTTTTTTCACTTTTTTCGATTTCAAAAACTGTTAAACTCAAAACAAATGAAGTTATATGTGAAAGATGTGACACATAAGCAATATGTTTATCGTGCTCTTTGGAATTCATGTATATAACACGCATTTTTAGAATTTTATACATTTCTTTTATGCGGGTTAAAGCATTTTCCGAACTCAGTTCTTTTTCACAAATAATTGAAACTTTACCGGTAAATAAATCAGACAATGCTGCATCGGGTCCGGAATATTCGGTGCCTGCAATAGGATGAGAGGCAACAAAATTATTTCTTCGCTGATGATTTTTTACTGCTTCACAAATTCTCTGTTTTGTTGAACCCATATCAACAACAACTGCATCGTGTTTTATTTTATTTAAAATTCTTGGCAGCAATTGTTCAATAGAATCGACAGAAACTGCAACAATAATTAAATCGCCTGTTTTAAGTGCATCATCAAGCGACATTATTTTATCAACCAAACCAAGCTCTAATGCCCGTTTTGCATTTTCCGGATTATTATCAACCCCGATAATGTTTGTCTGGAATCCACGCAATGAAAGTGCCATTGAACCGCCGATTAATCCCACTCCTATTATAACTATGTTCATGATTAATTGAAAAATTAAATGATTAAAAAAATTAAAAGATTATATAATTTTATTTCAGTAAAAAGTTGAATTTTTAAACATTTGTAATATTTTTATTTAATATTCTGTTAATTGCTTCTTCAAAAACATTTTCCTTGCAGCATAATGAAACCCGCACATACCTCGAACCATTTGTTCCGAAAATAATTCCCGGTGTTATAAAAACATTTGCACTGTATAAAATATCATCAGTAAATTTTTCAACTGATTCAATATTGTCGGGAATTCTTGCCCAAACAAACATTCCGACCTGTTCATCAAAATATTTACAATTCAATATATCAAGTAATTTATGAGCAAGTACTTTTCTTTTTTTATAAATTTCATTTCTTTGTGCATGCCACTCCTGTGGATTGTTCAATGCTTCAATGGCTGCATGTTGAATTCCGAGAAACATTCCCGAATCCATATTGCTTTTTACTTTTAAAATAGAATTTATATAATCTTTGTTTCCTATTATCCAACCAACCCGCCAACCCGCCATATTGTGCGATTTGCTCAGGGAATTCAATTCTATCGCAACATCTTTGGCACCAGCAAACTCCAGCAAACTTTTCGGAGAATTATTTAATACCAAACTATAGGGATTATCATTGCACAACAAAATTTTTTTTTCTTTTGCAAATGCAATTAATTCTTTATAAAATTTATCATTAATGTGTGCACCTGTTGGCATGTTTGGATAATTCAGCCACATTATTTTTACTTTTGATAAATCCGAATTTTTCAGTTTATCAATATTCACCAACCAGTTATTTTTTTCATCCAAATCGTAATACCTGATGCTTGCTTCAACAAGATTTGAAACCGAAGTGTATGTGGGATACCCTGGATTAGGGAGCAATACCTCATCTCCATTATTTAAAAATGCCATGGAAATGTGCATTATTCCTTCTTTTGAACCCATTAAAGGAAGCACTTCGTTTTCATCCACTGAAACATTATAAATTTCTTTATAAAATTTTGCAATTGTATTTCTCAGTTCGGAAATGCTACGGTAATTCTGGTATCCATGATTATCGGGGTTTTTTGCCGATTTGTACAATGCTTCAATTGTATTTTCCGAAGGACATAAATCAGGACTTCCTATACCGAGATTTATTACGTTTTTTCCGTTTTTTTGCATTTCGCGGATTTCATCAAGTTTTTTCGAAAAGTAATATTCACTCACATTACTTAATCTTTTGGCTTCTTCAATTATCATAAATTTAAAATTATAAAGTTTAATTTTTAAAAAAATAATTTATTGATATTAAACCTAACAGGTCTCGAAGACCTGTTAGGTTTTGTGCTTTTTAGCAATCTCTTTTTAAACTTAATAATTTCAGTTTGCCGGTTTCTGAAATCTAATAGTTTAATTAACAAAAAAGTCCCGTAAAATCGGGACTTTTCAGTTATTTATAAATATATATAATTTCTTCAAATCCCTTTTAAAGAATAAAAATAGTAATAATAATATTTTGAAAAAAGTATCATCTGTTTTAGTTTTTGCTTTGCAAAGATAAAATTAAAATTCCATTTCAACAAAATTCGAATTGAACTATAAAACTATTTTCAGCTTAGTACCGGGCTTTAATTGTCGAGTATTGTATATTTTATTAAGTCGTTTAATTTCATCAACAGTTACTCCTTTATAAAGACTAGCAATACTCCATAAAGTATCTCCTTTTTGCACAGTATAATAAATGATTTTTTTGTTTGGTGTATTTTTTATAGGTTTCTGAATAGTTTTAGACACTTCAATTTTTTGGGCAGAATTGTTTTTTTCTAACGATGTATCTTTTTGTATTTCGTGAACTATAAGTTTTTGTCCGGGATGTATTGTTTTAGAGCTTAATTTATTCCACTGCATTAAATCATTAATAGAGCAATTAAACTTATTGCATATAGTTCCTAATCCTTCTCCTCTTTTCACAATGTAATATTCCTGATTATATTGTTTTTGTTTATTTTCTCCTGTCGATTTATTGTTTTTATTTTCTATGACTTCATCTGCTTTATATTGGTTTGTAGAGATTTTTTGTGCATTATTTTTTGCTGTTGAATTGGAATCTGCCAAAGTATGTGAAATACTAATAGTGTCCTGTTTGGTAGATTTTTCTATATATGGAATATTAAGTTTTGCCAATAATTGTTTTTGTTTTTCATTTTCAACCGGAGATGCATAACTATATATTAATTCAGCGTTTTTTATAAAATCACCAATAAGTTCATAAGGAAGAATGATACTTTGTGATTCATCTATATAAGGTATAATACCTTTTTTGTAAACGGGATTCAGAAACTTCAGGTCTTCCTGAGGTATTTTAAGAATTGCTGAAATTTGTTCGAACGTTACTGTATGATTTACTTTTATAGTATCAAGCTGATGGTATGTAATTCGGGGCTCCAAAGGATAAATATTATGCTCTGATGCATAATTCATAACGTAGCTCACTGCAATGAATGCAGGTACATAGCCCTGAGTTTCGCGAGGCAAAAATCTTTTTATATCCCAGAAACTAATTGCTCCACGAGCACGGCGAATAGCTTTATTCACATTAGATGGACCTGAATTATAAGCTGCCAGAACCAAAGCCCAGTCGCCATACATATTGTAAAGGTCTTGCAAATACTCGCAAGCGGCTAATGTTTCCTTGTAAACATCATAACGTTCGTCAATATATGAATTAACTTCCAAATTATACAGTTTGGATGTATTGTACATAAACTGCCATAAACCTGTGGCACCACATCGTGAAATCGCAAAAGGATTTAATGCCGATTCAACTATTGCAAGATATTTTAACTCTAAAGGCAATTTGTATTTATCAAGTGTTTCTTCGAAAAGCGGAAAATACAACTGTGCCAAACCAAGCATACGCGATACTAATTGCCGCTTTTTTACCGTATATACTTGTATATAATCTTTTACACATTTATTATATACATAAGGAAAAGGCGATACTGCATTAAGTTTTGCAATTCTTTCTTTATATTCTTCATCGGTATATGAAGGTGTATAATCGGGTGCGAAATTATGTTTATTAAGAACATTTATATCGGTTGTGAAATCGGAACATTGCAAAAACCTTGATGCTGAAAGGCTGTCAAGCATTTCAAGAATAGGGTCATCATTTATGGGTGTTTTACTTGTATCGCTTTTACTTCTGGTATCTTGAGCAAAAGCACACGTGAGCAATGATAAAAATAAAAATAAAACAAAAAACAATCTAAATATTTTCATATTTCCGATTTTATTATTTTACGAAGCTATTTTATATTAAAAATAGAATTAAGATTTGCTAAGCTATCAATTATTTTTGTAAAAATCTGTATTTTTTTTAAGAAAAACAAATTAAATGTTTTTTAAATTATTTTCAAAATGTTTCCGATTGCCTATTATAAAAGGTTTTAAGATATATTTATAAAAATAATTGTTATTAACTTGTTATTAAGTTGTAATGTTTATTAAAGTGTTAAATTCCCTTTATTAGTTAATTTTGACGAACTTTTTAAGTTGTTTTATTATGATAAAATTACGGATTTTTCTACTTGTTTCAATCAATCTATTTCTTTTCGGATTTCTTTTTTCGCAGCAAACTTTAATTTATACTGCTCCCGATTCGGAATATCGTTTGGCAACAGAGCTTTTCAACAAGCAAAAATATGGTGCTGCACAGGAAAGTTTCAATAAAGTAATTGAAACTATTTCCGATGAATGCGATGAAACAAGAATAAATGCTGAATATTATTCTGCATTATGTTCTTTGGAACTATTCAACAGCGATGCTGAACAGTCGCTGCTCCAATTCATCAGCAATCACGAAGAAAGTCCCAAAGTCAAATATGCATACTTTCAGCTCGGGAAAAACAGTTACAGAAAAAAGCGATACATAGATGTTGTAAAATGGTTTGAAAAAATTGAACCTTCCGATTTAAATGAAAAAGAACAAACTGAATATTATTTTGAATCGGGGTACAGTTTTTTCAATCTCGACAGCATGAGCCGGGCAAAAAAAGCTTTTTCTGAAGTTACTGATACAACATCGAAATTCTATGTGCCTGCAAAATACTATTTTTCTCATATTTCATTTAATGAAAAAAATTATGAAATTGCATTGCAGGGATTTTTGAAAATAAAAAGGGATACCAACTTTGCTCCTATTATTCCCTATTATATTGCACAGATTTATTTTTTGCAGGGTAATTTTAAAAAGGTTATTGAATATGCTCCCCCGATGCTGTTTGATTCAAACAGAGTAAAAAGAACTTCCGAAATTTCCAGAATTCTCGGAGAAGCGTATTATCAGGATGCACAATATCCCGAAGCAATAATTTATCTCGAAAGATATAAGGAAAAAACAAAAAATGATGTAACAAGAAATGATAATTATGAACTTGGTTTTGCTTATTATAATTGCAGGAAGTACAATAATGCTTTGGGATATTTTGAAAATGTAGTAAAACAAGACGACTCGCTCGCACAAAATGCATATTATCTTATTGCTGATTGCTATCTAAAAACCAATCAGAAAAAGTTTGCAATGAATACTTTTCAAATTGCTTCAAAATTACCGTTTGATAAGCAAATTCAGGAAGATGCACTGTTTAAATATGCCAAACTTTGTTATGAACTTTCTTTAAATCCCTACAATGAAGCAATAAATGCTTTCAAAAAATACATTAATGATTATCCTGATTCCCCTAATATAAATGATGCAAATGAATATCTTATCAATATTTTCATAAGTACAAGAAATTATAAAGATGCTCTTGAAACAATTGAAAGCATGAAGGAAATAAATGATAAGTACAAAACAGCATATCAACGTGCCGGATATTATTGGGGAGTTGAATTGTTTAATGATAAAAAAATTGATGATGCGTTGAAATTATTTGACAAATCATTGGTTTACGGAATTGATAAAAACATAAAAGCAAAAACATTATATTGGAAAGGTGAAGCTTTATACCGAAAAACTCAGTACGATTCAGCGATTACAAGTTATAATAAATTTTTATTCGTACCGGGTGCTATAAACCTTGATATTTATTATCTGGCAAATTACAACATTGGTTATTGTTATTTCAGTAAAAAAGATTATAAAGAATCTGCAATATGGTTTCGCAGGTTTATTAAAGACGGCGAAAAAAGCAATCCGAAAGAATATGTTGATGCGCTTCTAAGAACAGGAGATTGTTATTTTGTGGAAAAAGATTATATTAATGCTGTTGACTTTTACGATAAAGCCGCAAATACAAAATCCGCCGATGCTGATTATGCTCTATATCAAAAAGCATTATCTTACGGATTAACCGGAAAAAATATCAATAAAGTTAATACTATTAAAATTTTAATTGAGCAATACGAAAAATCGGCATACATTGACGGGGCAAGATTTGAACTCGGAAAAGCTTATGAAATGCTTAGTGATAATGAAAATGCCTTATTGTGTTTCAAAAAAATAACTGGCGATTATCCTAACAGCATATATTGCAAACAGGCATTGTTAAAAATCGGACTCATACAATATACTTCAGATAAAAATAAAGAAGCACTTGAAACATTCAAGAGTGTCGTTGAAAAATATCCGGCTACTGAAGAATCGAAAGAAGCACTTGTAAGCATACAAAACATATATGTTGATTTGGGTGATGCCGAATCATTCTTTGTTTATGTAAAACAATTGCCTTTTGCCAATGTAACAAATTCGGCACAGGACACCATTTCTTATCAGGCAGTGGAAAAACGATACATGGAAATAGGCAATTGTGATGAAGCAATTACAGGTTTTGCAAACTATCTTGAAAAATTTCCGGACGGTAATTTTGCTTTAAATGCAAATTATTACAAAGCCGAATGCGAAAGAAAAAGCGGAAATCTGACAAGTGCTCTGTCAGGATATAACAACGTTATTAATAAAGGGAAAAATAAATTTACTGAAAACGCTTTACTCAAAGCCGCAGAAATAAATTTAAAAATAAACAATTACAATAATGCTCTCGACAATTACACAAAGCTCGAACAGTATGCCGAAAATAAAAGCAATATTCTGGAAGCACGCAACGGACAGATGAAATGCTATTTCCTGCTTAAACAATATAATGATGCAATTAAATCGGCAAAAAATTTAATTAATACCGAAAAAGTAACCAAAGAATTGCAGGATGAAGCTCATATAATTATTGCAAAATCTGCTTTGGCAATGGATAGTTTAACTTATGCAAGCGGTGAATTTCAATCAATAGCTAAAACAAATTCAAGCGAAAAAGGGGCAGAAGCAAAATACAATATTGCATATATTTATTATCTGCAAGGGCTATATCAGGAGTCCGAAAAATTAGTATATGAACTCATAAATCAGGTTCCGTCTTATGATTACTGGATAACAAAAGGATTTATCCTGCTTGCCGATGATTATGTAAAAATGGGAAATCTTTTTCAGGCAAAACATACTTTAAAAAGTATTGTTGACAATTCCGATAATGCCGAACTTATTCAAACAGCACAGGAAAAATTAAATCTGGTTTTACTTCAGGAAAAAGAAATAGAAAAAAAGAAAGCTGAAGAAGAAGAAATAAAAGTAAAATTAAACAGCGAAAAGAAAAACGATAAGCTTTTTGAAGAACCTCAACCTGATAATAAACCTGAAAATAAAGAAAACGTTAATGACCCAACAAAAAATGAATAATATGATTAAAAAATTATTTTTCTTTTTATTTTCAAATATTATTGTAATATCTGTTTTGTTCAATAATACGTTCGCTCAGAGCAAAGAGGACGTATTTGTAAAAAGTGCTTATAAGCCGATATTATCGGATGCAAATAAAATTTTATCTAATCCGAAAAACGATGACACTGCTAAAGTAAAGCTAAAAACGATTTATTTATTCAACTCTAAAAGATTTGATTTTAAATATAAAGTTGCTGCAATAAATCCAGCAAAAGTAAGCGGAGTACCGTTGACAAAATTATACAAAAGTTTGCTCAAAGTAGGATACGGAAATTACAATACTCCTTATTTTGAAATTTTTGTAAATAGTTTGCGCTCATCTAAATATTCTTTAGGTGCACATTTTAAACATATTTCATCTTCGGCTACCTTTAAAGATTATGGTTTCAGCGGCTACAGCGACAACAATGCAGACATATATGCAAAAAGATTTTACAGCAGATATGTGTTGTCTTCAGATATTGATTTTAAGCGAAACGTAGTGCATTATTATGGCTATGACACAAGTGCTTTTCATAAAAATTTCAACGAAGAATTAAGTAAAGCAGCCATAAAACAATGTTTTGTTTTTATAAAAGGTGAAATAAATCTTACATCAAATCATGCAGATACTGTTCATTACAATTACAATGCAAAACTGCGATATTATAATTTCTCCGATATATTTAATGTAGGTGAAAATAATGTTTTATTAAAGGGTAGTATCAGCAAATACGTGAGTGTTGATAAGCAACTGGAAAATGAAAAATTTATTATTCCGCTTATTATTAATTATTACAATAACACAAATTTTGCAGAAAGTACGTTAAGCAACATTTTGATAAACGTAAAACCACAGCTTGACTTTTCAATAAAAGATTTGAAAATGAATATCGGTTTTAATACTTTTATTGAAGCAGGAGATGAGTCGGAAGCAGGGTTGTGTGCTTACCCTTCAATTGATGCAAGTCTTAAAATAGTTGAAAATTTATTTATTGTTTACGGAGGAATTGACGGTAATGATATACATAATTCATTCAAAACAATTGCTGATGAAAATCCTTTTATTATTACTCCTTTAAAATTAAAAAATACTTACGATAAGTTTGATTTTTATGGAGGAGTAAGAGGTTCCTTAAGTCCTAAAATATATTTCAATGCAAAATTTATTAGCAGAAATCTAAAAAACTTTCTGTTGTTTACAAATGACAAATATGATAGTTTGAAAACCAAGAAAGATGTTTTCAATATGTTTGATGTAATATATGATGGAGCCAAATTAATTAATCTATTTGGCGAAATAGGATATCAAAACTCCGAAAAATTAAGATTCTTGCTGAAAGGAAATTATTACAAATACGACATGGAGCATGAACTAAAAGCATGGCATAAACCATTATATGATTTTACTCTTTCAACAAATTATAATCTGCGTGATAAAATTATAACAAAACTCGATTTAATTGCTTTGGGAAGTCATTATGTTAAAACTTCAGACCCATTGAACCGCGCAAAAGAAGAAAAAGGAATTTTTGAAATTAATTTAGGATTTGAATATCGCTATACAAAAATAATTTCAATTTTCCTCAACTTTAATAACATCACTGCTGCCCGCTATTACAAATGGAACGGTTACCCAAGCCAGCGATTTAATTTCCTCTGCGGAATAACTTATGCGCTGTAATTTTCAGAGTTTATCCATAATGCCCGATTTCTTCTATAATGTTAAGTTAAGCATAAAATGTCGTAAAAACCGAAGTATGATGTAGTAGGAAGTATGAAAAAACATGAACGCCTCGAAAATAGCTAAAAAATCGGGTACTATGGACAAACTATTTAACTATTCCTGTATTGCCTTAACGCCCGGAAGTATTTTACCTTCTAAATATTCAAGCATTGCTCCGCCGCCTGTTGAAACGTAACTAATTTTATCAGCTAAATTGAATTTATTTACTGCAGCAACAGAGTCACCGCCACCTACAAGACTATAAGCACCATTTTCAGTGGCTCTTGCTATTGCCTGAGCAACTGCTATCGTACCTTTCTGAAATTTCTGCATTTCAAAAACTCCCATGGGTCCGTTCCAGAGAATTGTTTTTGAACTTTCAATTATTTCAGAAAAACATTTTATTGTTTCTTCACCAATATCAAGTCCGAGCCAACCATCTTTTCCTTCATTGATTTTTGCAATGCAGGTATTTGCTGAATTATCAAAGGTATCAGCCAAAACCTGATCTGTTGGCAAATATATTTTTACTCCTTTTTCTTTTGCTTTATTAAGGATATTCATTGCCACATCAAGCTTGTCATTTTCACATAAAGAGTTACCTATATCTCCACCTTGTGCTTTAATAAAAGTGTAAGTCATACCTCCTCCGATAATTAAATTATCAACTTTGTTTAATAAACTTTCTATAACAAGAATTTTATCGGAAACTTTTGCCCCACCCATAATTGCTGTAAATGGCTTTTTTGAATTGCTTAAAACTTTTTCCAACGCGTTTAATTCATTAGTCATTAAATATCCGAAGAGTTTATCTTCAGGGAAAAAAACGGCAATTATTGCTGTAGAAGCATGAGCCCTGTGTGCTGTTCCAAAAGCATCATTAACATAAACATCAGCGTAAGAAGCAAGTTGCTGAGCCATTTTTTTCTGCTTTTCTTTCATTTCGATTTTCTTATTTTTAGATTCTTCTTCACTTAATCCTTCGGTTTTAGCTTTGCCTTCTTCTTCTTTATAAAATCTTAAATTTTCAAGCAAAAGAATTTCACCCGATTTCAACTCTGCCGACATTTTTTTTGCCGATTCTCCCAAGCAATTATCTGCAAATTTTATTTCTTTTCCCAACAGTTTATTTAAAACAGGAATAACATGTTTAAGTGAATATTTTGTTTCAGTACCTTCTTTTGGCCTTCCAAGATGCGACATCAAAATAACCGAACCACCATCTTTCAATATTTTATTTATTGTTGGCAGCGCTCCTCTGATTCTTGTATCATCGGTAACGGTGTATGTTTCTTTATCTAAAGGCACATTAAAGTCAACTCTTATTATTACCTTTTTACCTGTGAAATCATAATTATCAATATTTTTCATCTGTTTAAATTTTGTAAGTTATTGAATTATATTTTTTCAAAGTTACATTAAAATTTTAATTTGAAGTATCAAGTTTGATTAATGATTATTATAAACCTCAAATAAACACAACCTTTACCCTCATTTTTTCGTTTTAATCAGTTTAAGCAATTTTCGCTGTTGAGGATTAAGATGAAATTAAAAAATTACTTTTATAAAATTTTCTGTATAGCATTACTGGCTTTTCTAATTACATTAAGCAACAAAAGTTACTTTGTATCGGGTGAAAATTCAAAACTCAGGATAATACAAGATACAACAGTTGTTAATGTTTGTTTAATGTTTGCAGGTGATGTTATGCAACACATGCCCCAGATTTGTTCTGCTTATGATTCAGTTGAAAAAACTTATAATTATTATAAATGCTTTCAGTTTATAAAACCTTTACTAGAAAGAAGTGATGTTGCAATTGCAAATTTCGAATCAACGTTAGGCAATAAGCCATACAGCGGTTATCCCCAGTTCAGTTGCCCCGATGATTTGGCAAAAGCATTAAATGATGTAGGATTTAAAATACTTCTCACAGCCAATAATCATTGCTTAGACAAAAGTCAGAATGGTTTGCAGCGAACTATAAAAGTCATGGACAGCTTGAAAATAGCCCACCTTGGAACATATATTGATTCCACATCAAGGTGTCAAAATTATCCGTTCGTTTTGAATGTTAAAGGAATTAAAATTGCATTATTAAATTGCACTTCGACAACCAACAAATTAACGGCAGTTTCGCCAAACATTGTAAATTATACTGACACAAGTGAAATAAAAAAAGACATTTACAAAATTAAGCAGTCAAAACCCGATTTTATGATAATGTTCGTGCATTGGGGAAATGAATATGAACAAACACCAAGTAACGAACAGAAAAAATTTGCAGAGTTTTGTTTCAGCAACGGCATTGGTTTGATAATTGGTTCGCACCCTCATGTTTTGCAGCCCATTAATGAAATTAAAGTGAATTATCAGAACAAACAAAAAAACTGTGTGGTTTATTATTCGCTTGGAAATTTTGTTTCAAATCAGCGTGAAAGGTACAAAAACGGAGGAATAATTGCAGAAGTAAATATCAAAAAAGATTTGAAAAAGGACTCAGCATACATTTCAACTTATGGTTATTACCCAACTTACGTTCATAAAGAAATGAGTAGTAGTAAAACAAATTTTTATATTCTACCTGTTAAAAATATTCAAAAAGATACAATTAACATAAAATTCAGCCCTTCCGACAAAAAGCAACTGGAAACATTTATTGAAGATACAAGAGAATTACTTGGTTTACAGTTAGAACTCAAATAATAAATATTTTAGGACACTTCCGAGTTGGATTTCTTGTCCGCCTCGATGTCCAGTTTTTAGAAATGCCCTTTTTAAAAAAATGTTTTATCATTCAATTGGCACGATTTTAGCATTTATTTACACTCAAAGTTAAATTTTGTTAAATACAAAATGTTTAATTTTAAAAAAATCATTTATATTTTTAAATTTGAAAAATTAAATTTTTAAAAATCATTAAACAAAAATAATTATGAAAAAACTAACATTAGCTTTAAGCATTGCTCTTTTTGCAATTCTTATTGCAAAAGCACAGGATAATCAGCAAAAACCGCCAAACAATCCTAATGCACCCGAAATGAAATTTGAAAGCACAACTCACGACTATGGTACAATAAAGAAAACTGCAACCAATGATGACCCTATTGGTGGCTGTGAATTTAAATTTACAAATACCGGAAAAGAACCGTTAATTATTCAAAGTGCTACTGCTTCATGTGGCTGTACAATACCTTCATGGCCAAAAGAACCAATATTGCCGGGTAAATCAGGTGTTATCAAGGTTCATTATGCAACCACAAGAGTAGGTGTTATTAACAAGCAAGTTACTGTAAAATCAAATGCTAAAAATTCACCAATAGTATTGACCATTACCGGAACTGTTCTTGACACACAAAATGACAATACTCCGGTTAACAATAACCAGGGAGCACCTACAAATAAATAAAGCAATTTGATATATTGGATAAAATTCATTATTAACCCTGCAAGAACTACAACGCTTGCAGGGTTAATGTGGGATTTAACACATTAATTCATTACTACTTTTTATAAATTTCTGATAAAAAATAAAATGAAAAAAATATTATTAATTCTGTTTTCTTTTTTGTTTGGGTTTAAACTTATGTTTGCTCAGGAAATTACTACACCACCTCCTATTCAAGACCCTAATGCTCCTGAAATTACTTTCGAAAAAATTGTTTACGATTACGGAACAATAAAAAAGGGAAGCAATGGAACATGTGAATTCAAATTTAAAAATACAGGAAAAACACCTTTAATACTATCGGGAGCAAAAGCATCGTGCGGATGCACGGTTCCCGATTGGCCTACAGAACCAATAGCACCCGGAAAAACAGCTGTAATTAAAGTTACTTACGATACAAAAAGAATAGGTGTAATAAACAAGCAGATAATAGTTACATCAAACGCAAAAACTCAAACAGTAGTTTTAACAATAAAAGGTAATGTAACTGAATAAAAATATATTGTTTCTTATTATATATTTTAAATAGAAATCCCGATATTTGTCGGGATTTTTATATTTAATACACCAAGAGAACATAATATTTTTTGTTTAAAGTTTAAGGTCTAAAGTTTAAAGTTATGCATATTGAACTTCATTATATAAGATTAGAACTAACAACAAAAAATTTAAAATAGAAACAAAATAAATAAAAAGTAATAAACTCAAATAACAGAAACTTTAAACAATTACTAACATGCCAGAAATATCAAAAAAAGGACAATTAATGCCCTCATCACCTATAAGGAAACTTGTTCCTTATTCCGATGAAGCAAAAAAAAGAGGCGTTAAAGTTTATCATCTGAATATCGGTCAGCCCGATATTGAAACTCCCGAAGGAGCTATGAACGCGCTAAAGAGTTCCAACATAAAAGTTGTTGAATACAGCCACTCTGCCGGAATTCCTTCATACAGAAAGAAAATGGTAGAGTATTACAAACGCTTTAACATCAATGTTTCAGAAAATGAAATTATTGTTTGCAACGGTGGCTCAGAGGCAATTTTATTTGCTTTTATGTCATGCATTAATGAAGGCGAGGAAGTTATTGTTCCCGAGCCATTATATGCCAATTATATCGGTTTTGCTGTAACAGCAGGAATAAAAACCGTTCCTGTAACATCAAAAATTGAAGACGGATTTGCATTGCCTCCTATCTCGGATTTTGAGAAACTCATTACTCCAAAAACCAAGGCAATTCTTATTTGCAGTCCGAACAACCCAACAGGTTATTTATATTCACAAGAAGAATTACTGAAATTACGAGACATTGTGAAGAAACATGATTTATATCTTTTATCGGATGAGGCATACAGGGAATTCTGTTACGATGGAGAGCAACATTATTCTGCAATGAATCTCGAAGGAATTGATAATAATATAATATTGATTGACTCAATATCAAAAAGGTATAGTGCATGCGGAGCAAGAGTAGGAACACTTATTACTAAAAATAAAGATGTTTATAATACGGCAATGAAATTTGCTCAGGCAAGATTAAGTCCTCCGACATTCGGACAGGTTCTTGCAGAAGCCGCAATTGACACTCCCAAATCGTATTTCGATAAAGTAATTGAGGAATACGTAGCAAGAAGAAATGTTGTTGTTGATTCGATAAATAAAATGAAAGGATGTTTTTGTCCTAAGCCAAAAGGTGCATTTTATGTTGTAGCACGCCTGCCTATTGATGATTCCGATAAGTTCTGTCAATGGATGCTCGAAAGTTTTAATTACGAAAACGAAACTGTAATGTTTGCCCCTGCCACAGGATTCTATTCTACAAAAGGACTTGGCAAAAATGAAATACGAATAAGCTATGTTCTGAACGTTAACGACCTCAGGCGTTCAATGAAATGCCTCGAAGTTGCTTTGCAGCAATATCCGGGAAGAACTATTTAGTTTTCAGTTGTTAGTTTACTCTGGGAATAAGTTTTGAACTTTTAGTATTATGTTCTAAAATCAATGTAAAATTTATTGAACCCTGCAAGGATTTGGAACCCTTGCAGGGTTTTCTTATTATTCAAATATCAACCGCTAAATGCAATCGGAATTATAAACTAAATTTATGCGTCAATATTAGCATATTTTGCATGCTTTTCAATAAATTCTCTTCGTGGCGGTACTTCGTCGCCCATAAGCATTGAAAAAACTCTGTCGGCTTCGGTACCGTTTTCAATAGTAACTTGTCGCAATGTTCGCTTTTCAGGATTCATGGTGGTTTCCCAGAGTTGTTCTGCATTCATTTCTCCGAGACCTTTATATCTCTGTATTCCCACATTGCTTTCCTTACCTTCAACTGAAAAATCAGCTATAATTTGTTTTCGTTCTTCTTCCGTCCAGCAATATTTTTCTTCTTTTCCTTTTTTAATCAGATATAAAGGAGGTGTTGCAATATAAATATAACCGTTTTCAATTAATTCTTTCATATAGCGGAAAAGGAAAGTAAGAATAAGAGTAGCAATATGACTGCCGTCAACATCAGCATCGGTCATTATTATTATCTTGTGGTACCTTAATTTTTCTATATTAAGTTCTTTGGCATCATCAGTGGTACCAATGGTTACTCCGAAAGCAGTAAAAATATTTCTTATTTCTTCGTTATCGAATATTTTGTGCTGCATTGCTTTTTCGACATTAAGAATTTTACCTCTTAAAGGCAGAATTGCCTGATTTTTTCTATCTCTTCCCTGCTTGGCAGTACCACCGGCTGAATCACCCTCAACAAGATAAATTTCACAAAGTGAAGGGTCGCTTTCGGAACAATCGGCTAACTTACCAGGTAAGCCACTTCCAGACATTGCACCTTTTCTCTGAACAAGTTCGCGTGCTTTATGTGCAGCATGACGGGCGGTAGCAGCGAGTATTACTTTCTGAACAATCGTTTTTGCATCTTTGGGATGTTCTTCGAGATATATTTCAAGCATGTTGCTAACAGCTTTTTCAACTGCACCCATGACCTCGTTGTTTCCCAATTTTGTTTTTGTCTGACCTTCAAACTGGGGCTCCTGAACTTTAACAGAAATTATAGCTGTAAGTCCTTCTCTAAAATCATCACCGTTTATTTCAAATTTGATTTTTTCAAGCATTCCCGATTTCTCGGCATAAGATTTTAATGTGCGTGTAAGTCCTCTTCTAAATCCCGTTAGATGTGTGCCCCCTTCATGTGTATTGATATTGTTCACATAGGAGTGAACATTTTCATTGAAAGAAGTATTGTATTGCATGGCAATTTCTACAGGTATTTCACCATCTGCATCTTCCATGTAAATCGGCTCTTCAATAAGTTTTTCTCTTGTTTCATCCAGAAAAATTAAAAACTCTTTCAAACCATCAGTTGAAAAAAAAGTATTCGTTAAAAAATTTCCATCATTATCTTTTTCTCTTTTATCAATAATGGTTAGCTTCACTCCTTTATTAAGATATGCCAGTTCTCTTATTCTCGAAGCTAATATCTCATAATTAAAAACTGTTGTTATAAAAATTGTATTATCAGGTAAAAAAGTAATTTCTGTTCCTGTTTTATTACTTTCTCCTACTACTTTTACGTCGTATAATGGTTTACCAAACTTATATTCCTGACAAAATATTTTTCCTTCGCGGTAAACATTAACTTTAAGATGAGAAGATAAAGCATTAACGCAGGATACACCAACGCCGTGCAATCCGCCCGAAACCTTATAGGAATCTTTATCAAACTTTCCGCCTGCATGAAGTATTGTCATTACTACTTCCAAAGCCGATTTATTTTCTTTTTCGTGTATGCCGGTGGGAATGCCTCTTCCATTATCTATAACAGTAACGGAATCGTCTTCATTTATTGAAACGTTAATTTCGCTGCAATAACCTGCTAATGCTTCATCTATTGAGTTGTCAACAACTTCATAAACAAGGTGGTGTAATCCACGCGTACTAACATCACCGATATACATAGCCGGTCGTTTACGAACCGCTTCTAATCCTTCGAGGACCTGAATACTTTCTGCGTTATAGTTCTCTTCCGCAATCTTATCTTTTTGGCTATCTATCATATTGATTTTCTCCTGTTTAATTATAACTTACCATTTACTACAAAAGTATTAAAAAATAACCACAATTACAAAGAAAAAAATGATATTTTTTCAATATAATTTCACCTATCTTTATTAAGATTTTTCAATACGATTTTTTTTGTATATTAGCAAACTTTATTTATTAAAAAAATATACTGTTATGAGAAAAAAAATATTATTTATTTTGATATCATCTTTAGTTTTAAGTAATGTTTCTGCACAGAAAAGTAAAGATACTACCGACAAAAAAAGGTTTTCCTATAATTACAAAATGATAGAAGCAAAATCAAAATTCAGCAACGAAGATTATTACGGTGCAATAAGAATTTACAGGGAATTTTTTGAAGCTAAAAAAAATGACCCTATTTTGAATTATCATTTAGGTGAATGTTATTTTGAACTTAAGGCAATGGATAAAGCAATGGAATATTTTAAAACGGTTGAAGAAAAAGACCCTCAAGCTGAAATTAACCTTTATTTAAAAATAGGGCAGGTATATCAGTATGTCGGAAAGCTTGACAGTGCTATTATTTATTATAATAAATATTCCGGAAGGATTGTAACTGAAAAACAAAAAAGAAATGACCCCGCATTTAAATACATTAAGCAATGTAAATATGCAAAAGATATGATGGCACATCCCGTAAATGTTGAAATTACTAATTTAGGACCAAACGTAAATTCCCAATATGTTGATGCAGACCCTTCAATTACTGCTGATGGTAAAATGCTAATCTTCTCATCACGACGTCCCGATACCAAAGGCGGAGGAATTGATATTAATAGCGGTCAGTATTACGATGATATTTATTATTCCGTATTTGACGACAAAGCACAAATATGGAAGCCGGCAGAAGGTCTTGATGAACTTAATACTAACGGCTTCGATTCTCCGTTGAGCATTTCTCCTGACGGGAAAACAATTTTCCTTTATAAAAATATTTTGGGAGAAACAAAAAGCGGCGACATTTATTATTCAAAATTGAGTCCAAGCGGCAAATGGTCTACACCTAAGCAGATGTCCGGAAAAATAAATACTTCATATTTCGAAAGCTCAGCATGCTTGAGTGCCGATGGTAATACTTTTTATTTCGTAAGCGAAAGAAAAGGTGGTTATGGAAATGCTGATATTTATAAATGCACAAAACTTGCCAACGATGTGTGGTCAAAGCCCGAAAATCTTGGTCCTACAATTAACACTTCGGGAGACGAAATAGGTGTATTTATTCATCCCGATGGAAGAACGCTTTATTTCTCATCAAAAGGACACAATTCAATGGGTGGATATGATATTTTTCGTTCGGTTTTTGAAAACGGCAAGTGGTCGGAACCTGTAAATTTAGGTTATCCTATAAATACAACAAAAGATGAAGTTCGTTTTGTTTTATCAACTGATGGTAAAAAAGCATATATCTCAAGTTCAAGAGAGGGCGGACTTGGTGATTTTGATATTTACGAAATTGATATGACAAATTACAATGTTCCTGTACCCGAAATTGTTAATAAATGCAATGTTACCATGCAAATCCTTAAAAATTTAAATCTTTCGATTTTCTACGGTATTGTAAAAGATTCCTTGACCGATAAAAAAATTCAGGATGCTACAATAGAAATAATCGAAGAAAAAACTCAAAAGGTTTATGCAATGCTTACTACCAACGAGTTTGGAGAATTCTTTTCTGCAATTCCGGGAGACGTAAACTATGAAATAATTCTTATTAAAAAAGGATATATGAAAATTACAGATAAAATCTTTCTGCCATATTCTAATACTAAACTTCAGATTGTGAATAAAGGTTATATTTTGAAAAATAAATAGAGTTTGGTTCAGAATGTCCGAGTTCTTCGTTATTCTCGTTTTAAAAACCAGTCATTTACTACAGTAAACTCCTGATTTTTAAAACTTCAAAAGCCTCGAACTCGGACATTCTGAACCAAACTCTCGACTTTATGGACAGACACTTCTATAAACATTCTAAGTTAACTTACTACAAACAAATTTATTAAAACTATTGTTATAAAACCGAAGTTAGAAATTTGGAAGCTGAAGGTTAGAAAAATCGCAAATTTCAACCGTCCAACATCTAACTTCCAGTTTAACTAATCCAATACAATATATAATCTCTAATATTTAAAAAATCGTTGAAATTGTCCGATTTTTGCAAAATGATTGATATAACTTCGATATATGGCTGTTTTTTACTACAATATTCTATAAAAAAATCGATTTTTTTGATTTAATTAAAATTTCTTTGTATATTTGCAACATTATTAATTAAATTTTTAAATTTTTATGAAAACAGGTATAGTAAAATTTTTCAACGAAGCAAAAGGCTTTGGCTTTATTAAAGTTGACGATTCTGAACAGGAAATCTTTGTTCACTCTTCAGGACTTATTGACAGAATAAAACAAGATGACAAAGTTTCCTTTAATGTTACAGAAGGAAAAAAAGGTTTAAATGCTGTAGATGTAAAAAGAATATCTTAACATTTTAACTTTTATCAATCACAAATTTAGATTTGGCAATCCTCCTAAAAAATATATTTGCAAATAAAATATAAATAAACAATAAATCTGTTGCAATAGTATTTGTTTCAAATTAATAAAAAATCCCATTCTGTAAAATGAATGGGATTTTTTAATTTCAAATTTATAAGCCGGATTCTGTTTTCGTTTTCACGAATTTCTATCATTTATCTACTTCCGTTGTTACCAGCGGAATTTATCGACCTACCCCTCGGGATTGAACGAGCAGTCCGTAAGCCCCGATATATTTGGTCTTTCAACTCGTAAGGTTTACCCTCTTAGTGTGTTACCACAATAAGCCGTAAGCTCTTACCTCACGTTTTCACCCTTGTCCGTCAGTTGACGGACGGTTATTTTCTGCGGCACTTTCTGTTATTCTGGCATCTCTACCAGAATACCTTCCCGTTAGGAAGTACGATGCTCTATGTTGTCCGGACTTTCCTCCCTCCGCCAGCTGGCGGAAAGCGATAGAAAAATCTGATATTAAGTTTTAATTAAATAAAGTAATGCAAATATAATAAACTTTTCTTACTTATCAAAGGATTTATACTCAATTTTTTTAAATAATAAATTTTTATCTTATCTTTGTAAAACAAATTCATTTAATCTAATAAATGAAAACTCATAATTTTTATCAGATTTCTTACAAAAACATCTTCATTAATATAAAAGAAAGAGATTATTTTAATACTGATTCTCTTTTTCTATGAGGTTGCCTCAAAAGTGAGTTCCATGAAAACCAAATCACACTGATATTTAAGATAGCCTCTTCCCTTATTTTATTTTAAAATTTATTATTTATTAATCTTTAAATTATTTTTATTATGGAATTACCATTTGCAGAATCATATAAAATTAAGATGGTTGAATCTATTAAAAGAAGCACCAGACAAGAAAGAGAAATTTGGATTAAAACGGCAAAATATAATTTGTTTAATTTAAAAAGCGAACAGGTTTATATTGACCTTTTAACAGATTCGGGTACCGGAGCTATGAGCGACAAACAATGGTCGGAACTTATGCTTGGCGACGAAAGTTATGCGGGAGCTTCATCGTATTATAAATTAAAAAATACAATAAAAGAATTATTGGGCTTTGAGTATTTCTTACCAACTCATCAAGGCAGAGCTGCTGAAAATGTTCTGTTTTCAACAATTGTAAAAGAAGGCGATATTATTCCGGGAAATTCTCATTTTGATACTACTAAGGGACATATTGAATTCCGTAAAGCTCATGCTGTTGATTGCACAATTGACGAAGCTTTTAATACTTCAATATTGCATCCTTTTAAAGGAAATATTGATTTGAATAAACTTGAAAATGTTCTTAAAAAAAATTCTAAAGATAAAATCCCTTGCATCATTGTTACGATTACATGCAATTCTTCCGGAGGACAACCGGTTTCAATGCAGAACATGAAAGATGTTTATTCGCTTGCAAAAAAATATGGAATAAGAGTAATTTTCGATGCAGCAAGGTTTTCCGAAAATGCTTATTTTATAAAACTAAGAGAGACGGGATTTGGAAGCAAAACAATAAAAGAAATAGTAAAAGAAATGTTCAAATATTCCGATGGCATGACCATGAGCAGTAAAAAAGATGGTATAGTCAACATGGGCGGATTTATTGGACTTAGAGATGAAGAATTATTTAAAAGGGCAAGTATTTACAATATCATGTTCGAAGGTTTTATAACTTATGGAGGAATGTCGGGCAGAGATATGGGCGCTTTAGCACAAGGTTTAATGGAAAGCACAGAATTTGATTATCTCGAAACAAGAATCAAACAAGTGGAATATCTTGGAAATAGATTGAAAGAATTTGGTATTCCCATACAAGAACCAACCGGAGGACATGCAATATTTGTTGATGCAAAAAAGTTCTTGCCTAATATTAAAAAAGAAGAATTATCTGCACAAACATTAGGGATTGAATTGTATTTAGAAGGAGGTATCAGAGGAGTTGAAATAGGAACTTTGCTTGCTGACAGGGACCCTAAAACCCGCGAAAACAGATATCCCGAACTCGAATTGTTGAGATTAGCAATACCTCGCAGAGTTTATACAAACAACCACATGGAATATGTTGCAGTTGCCTTGGCAAATATTTTCGAAAGGAGAAATGAAATTAAAAAGGGATTTAAAATACTTTCCGAAGCTCCGATTATGAGACATTTTACTGTTGAACTCGAAAGAATATAGGGCACCTCTAAAAACTCGCCTCTCTTCGTTGGACTTTAGAATTTAAACCACAAAGCTCACAGAGATTTTCACAATGTTCACAAAGAAAACCAATTGTAAACAATACTTTGTGTCCTTTGTGGTTATTTTTTTACTTTTGAGCATCCAACGTAATATAGAGTTCGATAATTTTTATTCATCACAAAAAAATTATAATTAAAACGGGTATCGTATTTTTTTATTGAAAAATTGTATATTTGAGCATGTCAAAGAAAGTAAAAAAATACAAACTCGGTTTGGTTTTAAGCGGAGGTGGTTCGCGCGGATTCGCTCATATCGGCGTTTTGAAGGCATTGAATGAAGAAGGATTTTATCCTGATATTATTTCTGCTGTGAGCGCCGGTTCAATTATAGGTGCTTTTTATGCTGATGGTTTTGCTCCCGATGAAATTTTCAAAATCTTTGACGACAGTCGTGCAAAAAAATTCTGGGAAATAACTATTCCCAGACAGGGGTTATTAAAAGTTACCGGACTTATACGAGTTCTGAAAGAAAATCTGAGAGCAAAAAATATCGAAGACCTTAAAATTCCTCTTTTTGTTGCAGCAACCGACCTTAATAATGGCAAGATTGTGTTTTTTTCAAAAGGTGAATTAATCAGAAGTATCATTGCTTCATCAAGTATTCCAATATTGTTCCAGCCGGTAATAATTGACAATATTACTTATGTTGAC
This sequence comes from Bacteroidales bacterium, assembly GCA_041671145.1. Classification (NCBI taxonomy): domain Bacteria; kingdom Pseudomonadati; phylum Bacteroidota; class Bacteroidia; order Bacteroidales; species Bacteroidales bacterium. The sequence goes on from JBAZBZ010000029.1 coordinate 28,556, forward strand.
GGGGGAGTTTTAAATAACTTGCCGGTACAGCCAATTAAAGATTGTTGTGAAACGATAATAGGAGTACATTTAAATCCAACCGGATATAAAAATGATTTTCGCAGATTAAGAAATATTGCTGAACGCTGTTTTCATCTTAGCATAGAAAAAACAGTTAAAAATATTTCTAAAAACAAATGTGATATATACATTGAACCAGAATATCTGGGAAAATTCGGATTGCTCGACATGAAAAAAAGCGAACAACTGTTCGAAATCGGATATAATACCACAAAAAAAACTCTGAAGGAATATAAAATAAACAAACTTTAGGAGTGCTGCTTATAGGATAAAGCAAGAAAGCTGCGGACATAAATGAGTGAACTCAAGATTTATTAGAAGCTACAGGAATACATATTACGTAAAACTATTAAATATTAGGGATTAATTGGCAGATTTACCAGTAATTTACAGATTATAGGACATAATGCTGACCTGCTTGTTATAAAGGTAGAGCAATGATAATTTTAAATGGAAAATAATATAATTGGAATTCCAACTTCAGATGAAACAGCGGTTGTTGATATAACAAGCAAATAAAAATTATAAAAAGAACTTTGCGACTCTGCGTCTTTGCGAGAAAATTTTTAAAACCGAAAGCAAATGGGTTGCAAAAAAAGAGTGTATTTTTAATTTTTGGCAATTAAAAAATAAATTCTTACCTTTACATTTCTAATTTTGCATTTTATTATGAAAGTTACTAATAACAATTCAGTATTTTATTTCTACTTTTTCTATACCCAGATAAAGCGGGACTGAGTTTGTTTTACTATAAAAATTAATACAAAGTCCCGAAAAAACCGGGACTTTTTTATTTTAAATATTTTATAAAATCAAATCAACTTATATGACAATAAAATTAGAACTTGAGCCATTATTGTCTGAAGATATTCCTTCAGCAAGACCATGTATAATTGCTGGTCCGTGCAGCGCAGAAAGTGAAGAGCAAACACTAGAAACTGCCAGAGAACTTTCAAAAATCGGAATTAAAATTTATCGTGCAGGAGTATGGAAACCCCGCACACGTCCCAATACTTTTGAAGGACATGGCTCAAAAGCATTACCGTGGCTCAAGAAAGTCAAAGAAGAAACAGGAATGCATGTTGCCGTTGAAGTGGCAAATGTAAAACATGTTTACGAAGCATTAAAAGCAGGCATAGATATACTTTGGCTTGGTGCAAGAACCACTGCAAATCCTTTTGCCGTTCAGGAAATTGCCGATACACTCAAGGGTGTTGATATTCCCGTTTTGGTAAAAAATCCGATTAACCCGGATATTGAACTTTGGCTTGGAGCAATTGAAAGATTAAATATTGCAGGAATAAAAAAACTTGCTGCCATTCACAGGGGTTTTTCAATTTATGAAAAATCCGTTTATAGAAATAATCCGCAATGGCAGGTTCCTATTGAGTTAAAACGCCGCATTCCCGAATTGCCTTTATTTTGCGACCCGAGTCATATTTGCGGAAGCAAGGAAAAAATATACGAAATTTCGCAGGAAGCAATGGACCTGAACTTTGACGGATTAATTATCGAAAGTCACATCCATCCCGAAAAAGCGTTGAGCGATGCACAGCAGCAGCTCACTCCGAAAGAACTTGACGACATTCTGAAAAAACTCATTATCAGAAAACCAAAAGCAGAAAACGGAAGCATTGTTACTCTTGAAGAACTGAGGGCTGAAATCGACATGATTGACGACAACGTGATGGATATTTTTGAAAAGAGAATGAAAATCGCCGACCAAATCGGGAAATATAAAAAGGAAAAAAATATCGCCATTCTGCAAACAATACGCTGGGGTGAAATTCTTCATAAACGTTTGGAAATGGGCGAAAATAAAGGATTAAGCAGCGAATTTATTGAAATAATTTTCAAGGCAATTCATCAGGAATCAATTAACCATCAGAATAAAATAATGAATGAAGATATTTAGCAATAAATATTTTTTGAATTACAATATGCTTTTTCTATTAGGTTAAAACTGCTGATAACCCTGCGAGGGTTTGAAACCCTCGCAGGGTTTAATTAAAGTTCAGCAACTTTAAACTATTTCCCATAATTCTTGCTCTCTATTTTATAATTCAAAAGCAAAATGTTAGATTTGCAAAACCAACCTTTAATTTAAAAATTATGAAAAAATATTTTATCATATCGGTGTTTACCGGCTTGCTTGCAATATCAGATAATGCAGGTGCGTGCACAAATTTTTTAGTAACAAAAGGAGCAACAGTTGATGGTTCCGCAATGATTTCTTACACTGCCGACTCACACGTTCTGTATGGGGAATTGTATTATAAACCTGCAAGAGATTATAAGCCCGGCTCCATGCTTGATATTTATGAATGGGATACCGGAAAATATCTTGGAAAAATAAAACAGGTAGCACACACTTATTCTGTTATCGGAAATATGAACGAGCATCAGGTCATGATTGGAGAGACTACCTACGGGGGACATGAAGAATTAGTTGATACTACTGCAATAATGGATTATGGAAGTTTGATTTACATTGCACTTCAGAGAGCGAGAACAGCAAGGCAAGCAATAAAAATAATTTCCGAGCTTACTACCGAATATGGTTATTGCAGCGAAGGAGAATCATTTTCGATTGCCGACCCCAACGAAGTGTGGATTATGGAAATGATTGGCAAAGGTGTTGGAAATAAAGGCATTGTTTGGGTTGCAATGCGTATTCCCGACGGCTATGTTTCGGGTCATGCCAACCAGGCAAGAATTACCACATTTCCGTTAAATGACACTTTAAACTGCTTGTATTCAAAGGATGTAATTTCATTAGCAAGAGAAAAAAAATACTTCAGCGGTAAAGACGAAGAGTTCAGTTTTTCCGATGTTTATGCTCCTCTCAATTTTGGTGCTGCCCGTGCCTGCGAAGCGAGAGTATGGTCGATATTTCGCAGAATAAATAAAGATATGGATGTATATCTTGATTATGCGAAAGGAGAAAATTTAAAACACAGAATGCCTTTATGGATTAAGCCCGACAAAAAATTATCGGTTCACGATGTTATGGAATTAATGCGCGACCATTTTGAAAACACTCTGCTTGAATTTTCAAAAGATATCGGAGCAGGACCGTATGAATGTCCTTATCGCTGGCGCCCCATGAGTTGGAAAATTGACAGCGTGAAATACTTTAATGAACGTTCCATTTCAACCCAGCAAACCGGATTTTATTATATTACACAGGCACGCGGATGGCTTCCCGACCCAATAGGAGGAATTAACTGGTTTGGAGTTGATGATGCTTATTGTTCTGTTTTTACTCCAATGTATTGCGGTATCACAAAAGTTCCGGAATCACTCAGGGAAGGAAACGGCTCGATGATGGAGTTTAGTGAAACATCGGCATTCTGGCTCTACAATCAGGTTTCAAATTTTGTTTATACCCGTTATAAGGATATGATTCCTGAATTAAAAAAAGTTCAGGCAGAACTCGAAAACAAATATATTGATAACACTGCAAATGTTGATAAGGAAGCATCTAAATTTTACAAAACCAATAAAGCAGAAGCAATAAAATATCTCACAAATTATTCGCTTGCACAGGGAGCAAATACTTTTAATCGCTGGAAAGAACTATATCATTATCTTTTCACAAAATACATGGATGGTAACGTAAAAACAAAAGATACGACTTCTAAAAAAGTAAATTATAAACATGTAAATCCAAAAGTCAAGCAACCCGGCTATGGGGATGAGTGGAATAGGCGTGTAGCAAGGGAAACCGGCGACAGATTTAAAACAATTGAACAACCAAAGAAATAAATAAGAATAAGAAAAGCCGGTTTTTAAAATCGGCTTTTCTTTTGAAAAATTCTACCTTTGTAATCTTTAATTTTTAAATTACTCTAATGCAGGATTTTTCCATAATAAAAACTAAACAATAATGATCAAAAATCAAAAAATTGAAGTACAAGGAAAAGAAATTACACTTATTAATATACAGCATAAAGATTATATCTCATTAACCGACATTGCAAAATACAGAAATCAGGATGAACCTTTTTCTGTAATTAATAACTGGATGCGTAACAGAAGTACAATAGAATTTTTAGGTTTATGGGAAAGATTGTGTAACTCGAATTTTAAACCTCTCGAATTCGAGAGGTTTAAAAATGAAGCTGGCAGCAATTATTTTGTTCTTTCACCCCAAAGATGGGTTGAATCAACAAATGCGATTGGAATTATTTCTAAATCCGGCAGGTATGGCGGTACATTTGCTCACAAAGATATTGCTTTTGAATTTGCTTCATGGATTTCTTCCGAGTTTAAGCTATATCTTATTGTAGAATTTCAGCGTCTTAAAGAAGACGAAAATGACAGGTTGAAATTAGAATGGAACCTCCAACGAACCTTGGCTAAAGTAAATTATCACATACATACTGATGCAATTAAAGAAAATTTAATTCCTCCCCAAATTTCAAAAACTGAGCAAAATACCATTTATGCGAACGAAGCTGATTTGTTGAACAAGGCTTTGTTTGGTTTGACTGCTTTGGAATGGAGAATTTCAAATCCTGAACTAAAAGGGAATGTCAGAGATTATGCGGAAATTGAACAATTGGTGGTGCTGTCAAATTTAGAAAGCATTAATGCATTACTCATAAAACAAGGCGAATTACAAGGTGAACGGTTAGTAAAACTCAACCTGATTGCAATAAGTCAAATGAAATCATTAATCGCACATAATTCTATAAAGAAATTAAAATAAAATTTCAACTCTGTTTAATGACAAACCATTCAATATTAAAAATTAATAATCTTAATGTGGAATTTTTCCCCGATGGTGAAATTATAAAAGCCGTTGACAATATAAGTTTTGAATTAAATAAGGGCGAAGTACTCGGTATTGTTGGAGAATCGGGCTCCGGAAAATCGGTTACAGCACTTTCGGTTTTGCGTTTGATTTCTTCTCCTCCCGGAAAAATTAGCAGTGGTGAAATTATTTTCCAAAAATTAAGCGGTGAAAAAACTGATTTGCTGAAGCTCCCCGAAAGAGAAATGCAAAAAATACGCGGTAATGAAATTTCAATGATTTTTCAGGAGCCGATGACATCGCTTAACCCCGTGATGAAATGCGGTAAACAAATCGTTGAAGCAATATTGCAGCATCAGAAAATTTCAAAGAAAGAAGCAAAACAAAAAACCATTTCTCTTTTCGAAAAGGTACTTTTACCAAATCCTGAGAATATTTTTAATTCATATCCATTTGAAATTTCGGGCGGTCAAAAACAAAGAGTGATGATTGCAATGGCGTTATCATGTAATCCTTCTGTTTTAATTGCTGATGAACCCACCACTGCAATTGATGTTACCGTACAGAAAACTATTCTCGAATTATTAAAGAAGTTACAGAAAGATTTAAATCTCTCGATTATTTTTATCACTCACGATTTGGCTGTTGTATCTGAAATAGCTCAGAAAATATTGGTAATGTTTAAAGGAAAAATTGTTGAACAAGGTAACACAAACCAAGTTTTTAAATCACCACAACATCCATACACAAAAAGTTTGCTTGCTTGTCGTCCGCCTTTGAATAAGCAACTTTCAAAACTTCCTGTTATTTCCGATTTTCTTGAAATAAATAATAATGGTGAAATAAAAAGCAAAAATTCAACAATTGAAAATATTCTAAATACGTATTCTTTAAATATTGAAGAACGAAAATCATTACAAAATAAGCTCTATTCAGAAGAACCCATATTGCAAATAAAAAACCTTAAAACGTATTTTCCTTTAAACGAAGGAATAATTTTTAAAAGTAAAAATTTTACAAAAGCAGTTGACGATATTTCATTTGATGTTTATAAAGGCGAAACTCTCGGATTAGTGGGCGAATCTGGCTGCGGAAAGACCACTCTCGGCAGAACGATTTTACGGCTTATTGAAGCAACATCGGGGCAAATTATTTATAAAGGAAAGGACTTAACAATGCTTTCAAACAAAGAAATGAAAGCATTAAGAAAAAATATTCAGATAATTTTTCAGGACCCGTATTCATCGCTTAATCCGCGAATAACAATAGGTTCGGCAATAGAAGAACCAATGAAAGTTTTTAGAATTTTAAATAATTATAAAGAAAGAAAAAATAAAACAATTGAAATACTTGAAAAGGTTGGTTTAAATGAATCGCATTTTAATCGTTATCCTCATGAATTTTCCGGTGGACAAAGACAAAGGATTTGCATTGCACGAGCACTGGCATTGAACCCCGAATTTATAGTTTGCGATGAATCGGTTTCTGCACTTGATGTTTCGGTACAAGCACAGGTTTTAAATTTATTCAATGATTTAAAAAATGACTTCGGTTTCACTTATATTTTTATTTCCCACGATTTATCGGTTGTAAAATTTATGTCGGATAGGTTGATAGTAATGAACAATGGTAAGATTGAAGAAATGAATTTTGCCAATGAAGTTTATAAAAATCCGCAATCAGATTATACAAAAAAATTAATTAATTCTATTCCGAAAATAGAAATTGAAAATTAATAATGAAAAAGTAAAAAAAAATTATAAAAAAAAGAAATAGTACTTTTCAGCAAAAAAAAACATATAATAATTTATAAAAAATCAATTCTACTTGTCGATTTTTATATTAAAACAAGATTATTTTGCAATAAGTTGCAAGTTCGAATTCCTAAAAAACTCCAAATTTTTTAAAACTCCGCGTTCTTTGGTGTTCTTGGGAAGGGAATAACATCACGGATATTTGCCATTCCTGTTACAAATAAAATTAATCTTTCAAATCCCAGACCGAAACCGCTATGCGGAGCAGTTCCAAATTTGCGGGTTTCGAGATACCACCACAAATCTTTTGTAGGAAGTTTTAATTCATTAATTCTATTTAAAAGTTTATCATAATTTTCTTCTCTTTGTGAACCGCCAATAATTTCACCTATTCTAGGAAACAAAACATCCATAGCCCTTACAGTTTTTCCATCATCGTTTTGTTTCATGTAGAATGCTTTTATTTCTTTAGGATAATCGGTTAAAATAACAGGTTTCTGAAAATGTTTTTCAACAAGGTATCTTTCATGTTCTGCCTGCAAATCGCAACCCCAGCTCACAGGAAATTCAAATTTCTGTCCTGATTTTTCAAGAATATCAATTGCTTCGGTATATGTTAATCTTTCAAACTTATTATTTATTATTGATTTTATTCTTTCAATTAATTCGTTGTCATAAGTTTTTTGTAAAAATTCAATATCGTCAAAACAATTTTCTAAAACATAGTTCATTAGATATTTCAGCATTTCTTCGGCTAAGTTCATGTTATCGGCGATTTCATAAAATGCCATTTCGGGTTCAATCATCCAGAATTCTGCAAGATGTCGCGGAGTATTTGAATTTTCGGCTCTGAACGTTGGACCAAAAGTATAAATTTCACCGATGGCAAGAGCTGCGAGTTCTCCTTCGAGTTGCCCGGAAACAGTAAGATTTGTTGGCTTTCCAAAAAAATCTTCATTGCAATTTATTGTTCCGTCAGAATTTTTTGGTGGATTAATTGCATCGAGAGTTGTTACTCTGAACATTGAACCTGCACCTTCACAATCGGAGCCAGTGATAACAGGAGTGTGCAGATAAACAAAACCTTTATCATTAAAAAACTTATGAATGGCAAAAGCCAATGCATGACGAATTCTGAAAATTGCACCAAAAGTATTTGTTCTTGGTCGCAAATGTGCTATTTCACGAAGAAATTCAAGAGTATGTCCTTTCTTCTGAAGCGGGTAAGTTTCTGCATCAGCACTTCCATATATTTCTATTTTCTTTGCCTGAATTTCCACGCTCTGTCCCTGACCGACTGATTTTACAAGTGTCCCCTCAACGCAAATACATGAGCCGGTTGTAATCTGCTTTAATATTTCTTCATCAAAATTTGCAACCTCAACAACAACCTGAATGTTGTGAATAATCGAACCATCGTTCAATGCAATGAAAGCAATATTTTTATTTCCTCTTTTTGTTCTAACCCAACCTTTAACACAAACATCGTTATCTATACCAGTTTTTTCGGGTATTTTCAGCAGTTCTTTTATTTTTATTCTTTCCATTTTTTATAAAAATTATTTGTAGTTGCAAAGTTACAACTTTTTAAAAAGATTCAATAATTTTTATGGTTTGTATTTATAACCCTAAACTGGTTATCGATTACAAAAGGTTGATTTTACTGAATACTGATTACTTTTATAAAACAAAATTGTTTTAGCATTAGTTAGTGTAAGTATGAACACTATTTGCAGCAGATGGCAAATAGTTAACACCAAACCAACAAATCAATAATATTATAAACGCTATTGTAAGGATAAAAAGAGGAGATTTCACGGCTTTCTTGTAGTAATGCCTGTAATGTATATAAATAAGATATAACAACCATGTGAGGAACGACCACGTTTCTTTAGGGTCCCATGTCCAATAATTTCCCCATGCTTCTTTTGCCCATAGAGCGCCAAAAAGCAATCCGAAAGTTAAAAATCCAAATCCGATGAATACAATTTTATCTGCCAGTATCAAAGTTTCGGGTAAATACGTTTTCTTGTACAGCCCTATCAATCCTTTAAACGCTACAATCGTTGATGCAAACAAAAGTGAATATGCAAAAATATATACAATAACATGTGGCACAAACCATAAACTTTGCAGTGCCGGCATCAGAGTTTTATCAAAATTTTCGGGATGAATGAGATTAATGATAAGAAAAAGAAAAGCAAATGACATACTGAAAAAAGGTACCCATGACATCTTTCTTATAAAGTACAATATAAGTCCTATTCCTGCAAGAAAAAAAGCATACCACAATCTTGTTTCTCCAAGAGTTTTAAATGGTGGTCGTTCCAGCACAAACCATAAATTACCAATATAAAAAAGAAGAATTGCTGCTCCTGTTATCAGTAATAGATTAGCAACTTTTTTCTTTACAGATAAAAATTTTATTGGCAAATACAATAAAATTAAGCCAGCTATCCAGCAACTGGCAATAATTACAAATGTGCTCGTATAATTTATTATCATATTATAAAAAAATTATTTATCATTTTAATTTATCGTACCATATCATAAAACATGCTCCTGCCATAAGAAAGAATATGCCAATATATACAACGTATAGCCATGGGTCATTTACAAATTCCAATACACTAACTGTTGACCATCTGCCCATTTCATTATCATAACCCGACTGATAAATATACCATCCGTCAACTTTTAATGGTTTATTTACTTCAATAGTTTCGTTTTCCACTTTTCCATCTTTATGATAAATTCTGACTTTTGAAATATATTTTTTCGGTTGTGGTTCATTCATGCCAATTATAAGGTTTGTATCAATCGGTAATATTTGGGAATTAAAAATTATACTTCCACAACTAATCCAACCTGAAGCAATTTTTATGTTATTCTTTTCTTTGTCAAAAACGTCAATATTTGCGGCAGATGTTGCTCCCATATAATCAAGAGGAACATATTCGCTTCCCGATGGTTTGCATGATTTAAGATATTTATTAATAAAAACTTCATAGTGCCCGATAGTGTACCTCAATAAATTATCAACTTTGAAGAGAGTTTTTCCATCTTTATCTGAAATAAATTTCGATTTTCCACGACACATCATTAATTCCGGATTATAAGTTTCCATGATAAAATCAACAAGTTCAATTTTGAATGGTAATTTATGGTGTTGATATTTATTATCGAAAGCTATTCCAAGCTTATCCCCTTCCTGCATATTTAGCGAAAGAACAGTTTTGTCAGATGCACCAAATGAGCCGGCAACAATTATTACAAGCAACCCAAAATGATTAAGAAAAAAACCAAAATTTCTTTTATTAAATGACTTTATGCGTTTTAAAATTGTAAATGAAAGAACAATCAATAAAAAAAATACGGAAAAAATAAATTGTAAACTTTGCGTAATATGTGTCAAGCCCAACTTCTGAATAATAATATTGGAATCCTTAACTTCTTGCGGAATAAATCCCAGTAAAAGAACTTGTATGGCATACACCGAAACAGCAGCTATCGCAGCAGGTGTACTCGACAACCAATAAACATAATCAAATTTTAGAAAAAAATGAAATACTGAAATAATTATTATCCATACTATAAATAAACTAACATTATAAGGAAAAGAAAGCATTCCAAAATAAGCGCCCTTGCTTAAATATTCTATAATAAAACCAACTGCCGGTATAAAGAAAGCAATAATAAAACTTTCAGTAAATCTCCAGGGAAAAACAAAAAGTGGTTTTTTGGTTATTTCGCTCATAGAAAAGTATGTTTTTTAGATGTTAAAATTATATCATTTATAAACACTAAACAATATTTTAATGTGGTTTGACTACAAAATAAAAACGATGTTTAACAAAATAAAAACGATATAAAACTTTAATATTTTCCTGCAATTAAAGAATATATTATTAAAACTACCAAAGTTATTCCTAACATCAGAAATATATAACCGAATATTTTAATAAAAGACAACCACGAACTTGTGATTTCTTTTTTAACAACAACATTTTCCAACATTCCTGATTTTTTTAATTCCCTATATTCTCTGGGTCTGTCTTTTTTATATTCTTCTAAAGGAACATGACCTGTAAATATAACAGTATCCATTGGAAAAGATTCGGGACGAATATGGGTATTAAAAAAATGAATGGTAAAAATAAATCCGACAGCAAGCAACGCTTCGTCGCTATGAATAATCTGAGCAACATTAATCAACCAGCCGGGAAAGAACTTGGTAAAAAATTCGGGAAACCACAGCATCAATCCTGAAAATCCAATAACAGCAACGCCCCAGAATACTGCCATGTAGTCGAATTTTTCCCAATAAGTCCAACGGCCATATTTCGGACGAGGTCCTTTTGCAAAAAACCATTTTATAGTCGCTACAAAATCTTTCACATCCTGTTTGTTAAACATCAGTGAATTATTACCAAATACAAATTCCTTAAATGATAAACGCTTTTTAATTTTCATATTGAATAATGAAAAAAGATGAAAAGCAAAATACCCGAATGTAACAACCGCGGCAAACCTGTGAATATTACCGGCTATATGTACTCCGCCTAAAAGTCCGGATAAAAAACCTGCCCATTTCATGTGTGAAAATTTCAGAATCATGCCGGTTAATGCTAATGATATAAAACTTAAAATCACAAAAATGTGTGTTACTCTTTGGCTTATTGAAAAACGACGATAGTAATTTATTTGTCCGTGAAATTTTGGATGCAGTTTCTTTTTTCTTGCTTCGATTATTGAACGTGGTAACCATAATAGAGTATGAATACCAAAAAAGCCAAATACTCCAATGAGTAAAGAGGTCATTCCCCAAAATGTATAAAAAAGCACGGAATTGTCATTATGAGTTGCATGAGTTAAATATCCTGTAAAAGCGAGAGTGGCATTTGCATGACATTTTTTACATGTTGAAACAATATTTTTGTATCCCACCATGGAATTAGGATTTTTTACATTCAGAATTTTATGAGCTCCATGACAATCGGAACATCTGGCAGCTTTTAAATAACCAAGATGGTAAGCTTTTCCGTGATATGTCTGGGAATAAGTTTCGGCTAATTTTTTATGGCAGGAACCACATTGTTGAGTTACTTCTACCATAAATTTATCATTATCTATTCTGGAAATAACATGAGCTGAATGACAGTCGGCACACATCGGAAATTTATCTTTTTCATTATTTTTATAAATATTATGGTCGCTGTTAACATAATCATTAAATATACTTTTGTGGCATTTAGCACAGGTTGATGGAATATTCTTAGGATTGACAGAAGAACGCATATCATTTTCTTTCAATATGTGATGTGTAGTATGACAATCGGTACATACGGCACTTACAAGCAATCCCTTTTCTTTTAAGCCCTTGCCATGAATGCTTAATGAATAATCAGAATACGCATTTAGTTCTTTCAGATTTGTATGACTGAGTGCTTTCCCGTTATTACGGTGACATTTCCCGCAAAGCTCAGGGATAGAACCTCTGTAGGTTGGTGATGTATCGTCAAATCTTGATTTTATTACGTGAGAACCGTGACAGTCGGTACAATATGGTGCATTTTTATTTTTATTGAAATATGCTTTCCCATGGCCGCTCTCTACGTAAAGATTGGATGCTTCAAGATGACAATTAGAGCAATCAACTTTTCCTGTCGTCTCACAAGGACGTTTCAGGTGTGTCGAAACATCCGTATGACATTTTGTGCAGGAAATATTTTTATGAACGGAAGCTGCCAAATCGGATTGGTTAACTTTTAATGAAACTGTTTTGTTATTAGTTGTTTTATGTAAATTATCTTTTTGATGACATTTTACACATGTCTGGTCTGATATAGCAACTTCAATATTTTTTATATCTACTTTATGTGGCGGATGACAATCGGAACATGCAGGAACAGTACCTGACTTTTTTCCCCATAATTCCCTTTTTATAACTTTTTTATGAACATCTTCAATTCTTGCATGGCACTTCATGCATCTGCTGGCAATTCTTTTA